>JACPAV010000010.1 GCA_016180645.1 Nitrospirota bacterium
CGATCCTAATTCAAACGATTTCGGCGACCTCAACGTGGTGGAGTGGAGGGGTACCGTCTACACGACCCTCGCGGACTGGCAGGGGTCCGGCAACGGCTTTGACGCGAATGCCACGGAGGGCGCCCCGCAGTTCATCAGCACGCAGGCTCCATTCGATTTTCACGAGCGGTCCAACTTTGGAACGTGGTGCCCCTGCGGGATGCAGGACGACCCCCTCGACGGCTATCCGGCCACTCCGATCTGCAACGGCTGCTCCGCGGGTGTGAACGCGGCCTGTGACCGGACCACCGCAGACCCCGATTGCTGGTTCACCTTCTCCAACCATTCCCTGGCCATCGATACCGGAGCGAACGCCGGTTCATACACCAGCTTCTCGAATGAAGTGAAGGACAACGGCGGACGGCGGAACGCCGGCCGCTACGGGGATACCACCGAGGCCTCCCTCTCCGGCTGTCTCACCTTCGACAACTCCTGGGTGGGGAAGACGAACACGTCGTGGAGCACGGCGAGCAACTGGTCCACGGCGGGCGTACCCGGCGCGGGCCAGGCCGTCTGCATCGGCGACCCCGCCGGCTTCGCGAACAATCCGATCCTTAACGCGGACAGCATCATCGGCTCGCTCACCGTCCGCTCCGCATTCGGGTCCGGGCTTCTCGCCGGGGTCCTCGTCATGGACAATGCGAGCGGCACGGGAGGCGGCGTCTGCGGAGGCGCCACGCGGGATTGCATTCTCACCGCGACGGGTAGTGTCGATTTGCAGACCGGCGCGACGCTCACCTTCACGGCAGGCGACGCGGGACGCCTGCGTATCGGGCGCAACTTCACCCAAACCGGCGCCTTCGGCACGAACAGCGGAACGGTTGAACTCTGCGCGGGCGCCGATGACGCCGCCGTGCCTGGAAATCCGGATTGCGGCACGGCCGCAACACAGTGCATCGACGCCTCGGGCGATTTCTGGACGCTCAAAGTGACGAACGCGCTCGGCGCCTCCGCCGCCTGCCCGGCGCCGTGCGCGGGGTCCGGGTTCGTCTGCACCGGATCGAACTTCGGCATCAAGAACTCTTTCGACTCGAACGGCAAGTTCCTCGCGTCCGGTGGCGCCGTCACACTGAACGGCGCGAGCGCCGAAACGATCACCGGCGCGGCGGGCGACGCCTTCGCCACGCTCACGATCAACGATGCGAGCGATCCCGGCACGATCACGATGGACTTCAACGGGACCGTTCAGGTGAATACGGCGCTGAACGTGGCCGACGGCAAGCTCTCGATGACGGGTCCCGATGTCCTCGCGTTTGCGAACGGCGCCGCGCTCTCGGTGACCATGCCCGACGGATACCTCACGACGAATCTGACCGGCGGCAAGCCGACGATTCGCGGTCCCGTGGACGGCGGCAACAACTGCACGGGCACGTATGGCTTCAACCTGGACGGCACGGCGTCCACCCTCGACGTCAACGGCGTCGTCCTCCGCTGCCTCAATGACACGGGCCTGAATTTCTCGGCGGCCGCCTTCGCCCGATTCCAGGATGCCGAGTTCCTTCGCCCCGGACTGGTGGTCACCAACACCTCTCGCCACATCAGCCTCCCGGCGGCAGCCGCTTTCACCCTCATCGGTCCCACCTTCGACGGCAACGCCAACTACAACATCTACGAGGCGGCCGCGTCGACGGCCACGGTGACCGTGGCGGGCGGGCTCGGCGCGAAAGGTGAAGAGACGGAGTCGGGAGCCGACGGAACGGGCGAATCGAACGATTGCGACAACGGCGACGATACCTACAGCTCGGGGCTGTTTGGTTTCGCCGCGAACAACGGTTGCGGCGACAACTCCACCGCCTCGGAAGGAAAGATTTCGTGGACGTATCCCCATTTCACGTGGACGGGCACGATCAACTCCGATTGGAACAACCCCGGCAACTGGAACCGCATCGACAAGGGGGACTCCTGCACCACCGCCACCGAGCTCTGGCCGGGGCAGAGCGCGGTCTCCCAATACTGCGACGTCCTCATCATGGACCAGGCCAACGACCCGGTCATGAACGTGGACGGCATCACGCGCGACCTGACCGTGGCCAACAGCGGCGTTCTGAATCCAAACGGCAAAATCCTGTCCGTCTACGGCAACCTCACCAAGGATTCCAGCTCGACCTTCTCGTCCAGCGTCGACCTTCGGGCCGTGGGCGGCAACAACCAAAACTTCGTTTTCTCGGGCGCCTCCACGCAGACGATCTCCCAGCTCACCACGAACAAGACCGTGGGCAAAGCGATGACGCTCAACACGAGCCTGATTGTGAGCGGGACGACAACGGTGACCTCGGGAACCTTCCGATTGGGCGGCGGAATCACGTTCGAGCCGCAGGCCGCCCTTACGGTGAGTTCGAACGGGACGTGGGATCTCGGATCGAGCTCCACCACGAAGCGCGGCAACAACGTCACCCTCGACGGGACCTTCGCGTCGGCTGGAACCAGTGTCATCACGACCAACGCGCGCAACGCCGTGGAAGCCTCCGCCGATCCCTGCGGCGCGCGCAATGCCTTCAATGTCGGCGCCGGCGGCGCCGGAACCCTGAACGTCTCCGGGCTGACGTTCCTCTGCGCCGATGCAAACGGGTTCCAGATCCAGAACGGCGTGACGCTCACCGCGCTCAACAACGTCACGTTCCGCCATGCCCCGTCGGGTGGGACCCATCTTACGATCAACCGCGCGGCCGGCTCGGCAGCGAAGACATTCACCGGCATGGCCTTCGATCCGACCTTCAACGAAACCGGCTGCGCCGGGGCCTCGGGTCAAATCGTCCGCAGCACGGGCGGCGCGGGATCGGGAGCGATCACGATTCAAGACTACGAGTACGGCGGCACGTGTACCGACCCGGATGCGATGGATACCGAAACGACCATCGACAATGTCTGGCGCAGCAAGACCAACTGGTCGGGCAACTGGCGGAAACGTCTTCCCGTCACGATCAACAATACGACCGGCGCCGCCTTCGACGAAGGCCGAAGCGTACACTACAAAACCAGCGTCGCGGCCTCGCCGGGGAACGCCGTCTGCAATGGGAGCGAGGACGCCACCGGGCCGGACAAGCGCGAGGATTTCCGGCTGATGGCTTCCGATGGCGCCCAAATGGACCACATTCCGGTCGAGATCAAGAACTTCAATTGCCCGGGGGCCGGCACTCACGACATCGAGTTCTGGTTCAAACTCCCGCGCCGGGTCCCCGCCGGAGGGTCGGACACCGGAGTCTCCTTCATGTACGGCAACGACGGGAGCGCCACGACGTCGCCTTCCCAGCCGACCTACGACGACAGCGAGCTCACGGCCTCGGCCGTCGATTGCGACGCCGTGGACGGCGCGCCCGACTACTGCGGAGAGGGCGCCGAGGTCACGATCACCGGCCTCTGGAACGAGACTCATAACTGGACGCCGTGCTTCCTCCCGGACGCCTACACGCAGGTCGTGATCGACGAAGGAGTCACTCCCTTCCGTTTTTCACCCACGGTGAACGTGCCCGTGACGATTCGAAAACTCGACGTGATCGATTCCCGCGCCACGGCCGATACCACCGACGCCCTGGTCGTCACTACGAACAACCTCACGGCCAGCGGCAATATCGAAATCCTGACGAACGGGAAGATCGATGCATCCGCGTCCTCCGCCGCCATCACGCTCGCCGGTTCGTGGGGAAACTCCGGCTCGTTCCTGGCCGGGCAAACCACGGTCACTTTCAATGGAACGGCGAGTCAGTCCATCTCGGACACCAAGGGCACCCCGGACCCCTTCTACAACCTCACGATATCCGATCGCGTGAACGGCACGTGCGCCGATCGGAAGGTTTGCGCAAGCACGTCCTTTACCATCAAGAAGAACTTCGTTTCCTCCGGCGATTTCGAGTCCACGAGCGGAACGACCACCTTCGGCGGAACGACGACCCAGACGCTCACCGCCGCCGCGGGGGACATTTTCAACAACCTCACGATCAACAACTCCGGCGCAACGCAGGCCGACGAAACCGTGACGGCGACCAACTCAACGTTTTCCGTTACCGGTTCCGCGGGCGGCACGCTGGCGGTCTCGGATGGAACCCTGAAACTGGTCGGCGCCACCATCGCGAAAGTCAAGACGGCGGTGGACGTCCAGTCCGCCGGCACGCTGCGAACGGAAACGTCCGGCGGCACCCCATGCTTCACCAATCCGCAGAGCACGTCGTGCGGCGCCTCCTCGGCCGGGAACAACTTCGCGTTCACCGTATCGGGGACGTTCGACGTGAGCGGACTTGCCGTGGACCGCGCCGATGCGAGGGGATTGGACGTTCAAAGCACGGCTACCGTGACCCAGGCGAGCGAACTGTTGTTCACGAACAGCCTGGGCGGGGGCGCCTCGGCCTACATCAATCTGCCCAATTCGGCGCTCGCCTATTCATTCCTCCTCCCCAGCTTCGACGCGGCGCCCACCTACAACATCCGCGCCACAACGGTGAACCCCACCGCCGGCGTGATTGGAGCGGGAGGAGCCAAGGGGCAGGAGGATTCCACGGGCGGGAACGGGATCGGCGGCGAGGAAAACGATTGCGACCCGAGCGACGCCGGCTACACGGGCGCCGGCGCCGGATGTGGAAGCACGGTGGACGGCAGCCAGGGCCAAATCACGTGGTCCTACCCGAACTTCATCTGGGAAGGGGATTGCAGCGCGGCGTGGGACGACGGCCGAAACTGGAAGACCCATTCAAACGCCGCCGACTATCCGGGGTGCACCGGCGGCGCGCCCTGCACGGCCGGGTCGCATGACGTGTTGATCCAGGCGCCGATTGCCGCCGGTCCCGATCAGGACGGCGACGGCTGCACGGCCTCCAACAACCCCACGCTGTCCGCCCCGGCCGCGATCACCCTCCGCGATCTTACCCTGGCCGGCGGCGCCAACCTCACGTTGAGCAACACCTCTCTCACGCTCTCCCGCACCTTCTACAAGTCCGGCGCGGCCGCGGTCTCCCACACGGCCGGCACGCTCATCCTGAACGGCGCGGATGTTGGGGGAGCGACACACGACGTATCGATCTACGGCGCCACGGAGCTCAAGAATTTCCAGATCAGTCACGCGAACATCACCGCGCGGTTCATGGGCGGCCCGCTGACGATCGACAACAGGCTGAACGTCACCGTCGGAACGTTCGATCTCAACGGCAACCGCGTCATCGTGCAGGGAACGACCACGCCGGCCTCGGCGCTGACCGTGACGGGCACGCTCTACATGCCGGGGTCTTCGAGACTGGAGCTGGAAGACGTGGCCGCCTCCCTCACCGCCTCCATCACCACCGGCCGGCTCACCACGCTGAAAAATACACAAGGCACGCCCACGATCACCGCCAAGCCGCCGGGAAGCGCGCCGGTGTGCAACGCAGACCGCTCCAAGAGCTTCGCCTTCAACTTGACCGGGACGTCCATCCTCGACGTGGACGGCCTCAACTTCTCCTGCGCGAACATCGCGGGCTTCACCGTCGCCGCCGGGACGAACATCTCCAAGTTCAACAACGTCAGCTTCACGAACGCCACGCCGTCCTCCGCCTACAACGGCGCCACCCACATGACCATCACCGGCCCGGTGACGGGCACCACCTCCTTCAGCTTGATCTCGTTCGACGACAGCTACGTGGAGCAGGGAGTCGTGTCCGTCGGCGCCGTCGTTCGCGCCCGAGGGGACAACGCTCCGGTACAGGGCTCCTGCAACTCCGATCCGCCGGGGGGGGGGTGCGAACTCTTCACGTTCACTCAGTACAGCTACGGAGGCCTCTCCGCCCCCCAGACGGTGGATGAAACGCTCAACGGAAGTTTCATCCGGTGGACCCGCACCGCGAACTGGGCCGCGCGGTGGGACAAGAAACGGCAGATCACGATCCGCGAGTGCCCGGCCGGCGCGTGCGACGCGAACGACGTGGCCCGGCTCTACTTCGACTCCACCACGGTTCCGACCGGCTCGGACCTGTGCGCGGCCAGCACGAGCGCCGTGAAGGGCAACGACATCCGGATCTACTACGCAGCCTCGCCTCCGCAGGAAGTCCCCCGCCAGATGGTCCAGATGAACTGCACGACCAATGTCGTGGAGATCAAGTACAAACTGGTCAATACGATCGGCGGCGTGCCCAACAACGACTACTTCCTCATGTACGGCAGCTCGAACGCGCCGGATCCCTGCACGCAGAACCCGACGATGTGCGTCACGCTGGACGAAACCCTTTTTTCCGACGGCTTCGAACGGGGCAGCCTGACGACGAACTGCTCCGACAGCGGCGCGGGATCGTGCAACGGCGATACCGGCATCGGCGCGGGCTGGATCGAGAACCAGTGCAACGCGACGCTCGATGACGAAGCCATCATCAGCGACGCCTCGGACAACCCGAACGTGGTCGGCGGCGGCCGCGGCCTGGAGGTCGGGGGCCTCAACAACGGTCCCGGCGTCGTCTGCGCCGACACGCCCCAAATCAACACCACCGGAAGACGGGATGTCCACGTCATCTACTACCGCCGGACGATGGACAACTTCGCCGGCGGCAACGACAACTACCGAGTCCAGTTCCTGGATGTCACCAGCACCGTCCGCGCCATTGAAGGTCCCACCGGCTCGGGCAGCCCGTGGACCAAGATGGACTTTCTAATCACCACGCCCGCCTGGATCGACAATGGCGCCTGCGCCCCCAACTGCAACGTTCGAGTGAGGTTCAAGGACGACGGCCGGAGCGATCCCCAACTGGGCGAGGACATGTGGGTGGACGATATCCAGGTCGTGGCGCTGCCACTCGATCTGGACGGAAACGTCGCGTTCGGCGGCTCTTGCGGCCGGCGGATCTGCTTCAGCGCCGTAGAAACGGACGTCCGGGGCAAATGGTCCGAACCCTTCAACTGGTCGCCCAAGCAGGCCACGGATGCCAACACGGACGTGATGATCAACAACGCAACCACGGCGTTCCGGTGGGATCCGGACGTGGACGTGGCCAGTGCGGCTTTTTCCATCCAGGTGGTGGACAGCCGCTCCTCCGAGGCCTCGGATGCAAATCAACTCTCTCTCTCTCCCGCGGCGACCCTCACCGTCACCTCCGGTTTCACCGTCGGCGCGAACGGGAAGGTCGGCGGGCTCCGGGAGGACAACCTCACGCCCGGCATTGAGGCCAATCTCGATGTGAACGGGATGCTGAGCGTGGACGCCGGCGGCACTCTCGATTTCACCGGATCGAGCAACACGTTGACCGTCGCCGGAGATTTCACCTCGAACGGAACGTTCTCCCCCGGGTCGAACACGATCACCCTCGACGGAAGCAGCGCGTCCAATCAGGTTCTTACGACGGCTCCGGCAACCGCATTCAATCATTTGACGATCTCGTACACCGGAACGGGCGATGTGACGACGGCGTCCACCTTCAGCGTGGCGGGCAATTTCACCTCGAACGGCCAGCTCAATCAAAGCGCGGGAACGATCACAATGAACGGCACGGGTGCCCAAACGTTCGCCACCGCGGCAGGGGACATCCTCGGCGCCCTCACGGTGAACAACACGGCCGACCCGGCCATCAACCAGGTCGTGATGACCAATTCCACCGTCCGAATCAACGGGGCCGTAACGATTTCCCAAGGGGCGTTCAAGATCCAGGGATCCAGCGTGCTCAATGGAGGCACGGGGCTCACCGTCGGCGCGAACGGCCGGCTGATCGTGAACTCCACAGGGGCAGGAAAGCCGCTCATCGATTCAACGGGCGCCGGCACGAATATCAGCTTCGCGGTCACCGGCAAGCTGGACGTCAACGGCCTCACGCTCCGGCGCCTCAACAACTTCGGCCTCGTCGTCAACAGCGGCGCCCAGGTCCTGGCCTTGAACGAAGTCGGCTTCGAGACGGGGCAAAACGGCGCGGGATCCGTCTACATCGGCCTGCCGACGGATGGCGTCGACTATTTCTTCCTCCTTCCTACGTTCGACGCGAATGCGGCCTACAACATCAAGGTCGCCGCGGGCTATCCCGGCGTCAACACCGTTCGCGTCGAGGCGGCCGCCGGAGCGAAAGGCCAGGATGACTCCACCGGGGGCAACGGGATCGGCGGCGAAGAAAACGATTGCGATCCCGGTGATGCCGGGTACACGGGAAGCGGGGCAGGGTGTGGCAGCACCACCGATGCAAGCCAGGGACGCATCGCGTGGAGCTACCCCAATTACATCTGGGACGGCGACAACGGCGTCGGCGGCGATTCGGATGGCCTCTGGACGACGGCGTCCAACTGGAAGAGCGGCCTCGCGCCGTCCACCGGGGACTGCCCGAGCACCGACGACGTCCTGATCGCCACGCCGGCCGTGAACGATTGCAGCGGCGGCACCGCCCCGTGCTGGCCCGCCTTCGGCGCCGGATCGGTGTTCGTCAACAACCTCACCTTGGCCGCGGGAACGACCCTCACCGTGAGCACGGCCGGGACCTTCGGGATCTGCGGCGACTTTTTCAAGAGCGGCACGGCCGCGCTTTCCCACACGGCAGGAACGATCGAAGCCAGAGGAGCGAACAGCAAGGATTTTACCCTCCTCGGGAACGCGACGTTCAATGCCTTCCGCCTCAACAAGGGCGCCGCAGCGACAACGCTCACGCTCAAATCGGGCGATCTCACGGTGAACACCGTCACGAATCTCGACGTCGGCACGCTCGACCTGGCCGGGCGGACGTTGACCTCGGTCGGAAACCTCACCGTCGCCGCCAATGGAGTCCTGAACCTGACCTCGGTTTCAGCGCTCAAGATGGGAAACACCGCCGCGGCTGCCGTCAACGGGAAACTGACGAGTCCCTCCGGCAGCAACCCGACCATTACCGGGAACGGCGCGCCTTGCACCGCGGGCCGCTATGGATTCACGGTGTCCGGCGCGGGCGCCATATTGGACCTCTACGCGCTGAACTTCTCGTGCGCCAACGCCAGCGGCTTCAACGTTCAATCGACTGTTCCGGTCGGCGGATTCGTGAGGATGGACAATGTCAACTTCACCAACGCCTTGTCCGGGGGAACGCACTTCCGCGTCGATCGCTCCGCCGGGCCGGACGGCTTCACGTTCTCCCTCCAGAATCCGTCGTTCGACAACTCGTTCACGGAAGGGTCGGGCTTCATCGTTCGGGCCGTGGGCAACGGCGCCCCGGCGCAGGCTTCGTGCAATCCCGATCCCCCCGCCGGCGGCTGCGAAATCATCACGTTCAACAACTTCTCCTACGGCGGGAGCGGCAGCCCGCCCAACCTGGACGAGCAGACCAGCGGCATCCTTGCCCGCTGGACGCGCGCCCAGCGGTGGAAGGGCAACTGGCAGAAACGCCGGCAGATTACGATCAACAACACGGGCTCGGCCGCGGATACCGTCCGCCTGTACTTCGACGGGACAACCAATCCCACGGCGTCCTCGCTGGTCGGCCAGACGTTCTCGGCTCCAAATTGCGACGACCTCCGCGTGTACTACAACGGAGCGCCGAAACAGGACGTGGCGCGGTCCGTCCTCCAATGCACAAGCAGTGTCATCGAAATCAAGTTCAAGCTGGTGAATGCGATCACGAGCGCGCCGAACAACGAGTATTTCCTCTACTACGGCAACCCCGCGGCGGCGACCCCCCCGACCTACACGGCCGATACCGTGCTTTTCCAGGACGGCTTCGAGCGGCCTACGGGAGCCACCGTGGGCAATGGGTGGGTCGAACAGGTGGCCGATCCTGAACTCACCGGTATCTGCGCCGCGGGGGGATCGAGCGCAGGCGTCGCCGTGGGCCACACCAACAGCGACCCGAACGGCGGCGGCGCCGCCGGCGGTTCTCTGGCGAACTCCTTCCTCTACCGAACGTTGTCCACCTCCGGATCCAGGCGGATCGTCGTGACCTACACCCGGAAAACGACCGCGGATAACAACTTCGACAACAACGATTTCTTCCGGATGGAGGCCTGCTCCGCGGCCGGCGCCTGCGCCCCCGTCACCGAAACCGCGGGATACCCGTGCACGGCGCTTTCCGGCTCGCTCTCCTGGGTCGGGGCGCGGACGAGCATCGACTACAACCAGCAGTTCGCCACGGTGGAGTGCGTTCTCGGGGCGGCCTACGAAAACAACGCCAACTTCGCCCTCATGTTCGACATGGATCGGGACATCGCTTTCGACGAGGACCTGTGCGTCGACGACGTCAAGATCGAGTCCAAACCCCTGAACATCGACATGAAGACGGGACAGGCCTCCGTGAGCGCCGTGGAGGAGCCGACAACGGGTGAATTCACCGATCCCTTCAATTGGACTCCGTTCGGCTCGCCGGACACCACCACACTGGCCCGCATTGAATATGGTGAATTGATCTCGGGCGTGGCGAACAATTTCCGCCACGGGCCGGATGTGGATGCCGCGACAACCGTGTTCTCGCTGGACGCCATCAACACCCAGTCGGCCGTGGATGGCGCAGGGGATGCCCTCAACATCACCACCGCCGCCCTAAGCACCATCGGGTACATGAACGTCGGGACGAACGGGAAGGTGGATGCCTCAACGTCGTCCGTCACGCTCCAGGTGGGAGGCAATTGGACCGACGCCGGCGCGGTCGGCAAGGGGTATCTGGCCGGAACGACCACGGTGCAGCTCAACGGCGCGGGCGCTCAAGTCGTAACCACTTCGAAGGACCTGTACAACCTGACCGTCTCCAATACGGCGGCCGCCGGAATCAATGTGACGACGGCCTCCAGCTTCAAAGTAACCAATCTCTTCAGCTCGAACGGCAAGTTTGTCGCCTCCACCCCCAGCACGATCACGCTGGAGGCCGCCGCGAACAAGGCGTTCGCCGCCACGGGCGCCTGCACGGGACCGGGATACACGGATTGCGATGCCTTCTTCAATGTCACCTTCAACAACACCGGCGCCGCGGGGTCGGATCGGTACAGCGCCTCCGACTCCCGATTCCGCGTGAACGGCGTGATGGCCCTCACGGACGGCGTCTTTGTCCTGAACGGCGATGGCGCGGATGCCGATGCCCTCAACGGCCAAATCATCTTCGGACCTTCGGCCCTCCTCGATCTCCAGGCCGGGGCGGAACTCGAAACACGCAAAACCAATGCCGCGAAGCACTGCGACGCCAACGATGCGGCGCCCTGGGCGATCGACGATCCGGCCAATACCTTCCCGAAACTGACCACCAGTTCGGCCGCGTCCTATTTCGCTTTCAACAGCGCCGGCACCATGGACTTCGACGGCCTGATCGTCGAACGCCCGAACAACAACGGTCTGACGATCACCTCCACCGCGAGCGACCGACTCGTGGCCTTCCGCGATGTCTGTTTCGTGAGCGGGCAAAACAGCGGCGCCCATGCCCGCTACTTCGCCGCGCCGAACGCGAGCGTTTCCTACTTCCTCCTCCGGCCGTACTTCGACGCCGGCGCGATCTACAACGTCTACACGCCGAACGCCGTGCCCACGGTAACGATGGCCCAGGCCCAGGGTCCGACGGGGGAGGAGACCGAAAGCGGCGCCGACGGCACCGGCGAGTCCAAAGATTGCGATGGCGGCGACGCCTCCTACGCGCCCACCCCCAGCGCCGCCGCGCCCACCAACGCCGGTTGCGGCGATGCGGGCGCCACCTCGCAGGGTCGCGTCATCTGGGTCTACCCCGGCTTCATCTGGACCTCGGCCACCGGCGTGGCCAACAAATGGGACGACGCGGGCAACTGGTCGTGCGCCGTCACTCCGACTTGCACGGACGCCATGTGTGACACGGATGGCAACGGCGGCGGGGACGTGACCGGCGCCAAGTGGCCGGATGTCACCACGCCGGGATGCACGATCCTCATCTTGGATCAGGACGACGACCCCGATCTCTCAGGCGCGCTGAATGCCGTGTCAAAAGACCTGGTCGTGGCGACCGGAACGCTGAACATCACCACGTCTGGAAATCTCGACGTGACCGGCGATCTCTTCCGCGGCGCGGATTCGGACCCCGCCACCTTCAATACGGGGAACGGCGACGCCGAGATCAACCCGTCCGTCGCCGGCGGACCGATCCGCATGGGAACGGCGGCCGGAACGGATGCGGCGCTCCAGCGGATCACGCTCTCGGGCGGAGGCGCCCTCCGGAAACTGACGATCCGCAATGGGAACAACGGCGCGGACACGACCCCCAACACGCCGGACGACGGAACGGTCCGCCTCGAAGACAACATCTCGATCCGCAATGTCGTGAACGTGGATGACGGCATCCTCGACCTGAACGGCAAGACCGTCTCGATGGACGATGCGGCGAGTTTCAGCGTCAACCTGAACGGCCGGCTGAAAACGAGCGGGGTAAGCACGATCACCGCCATGGATTCGAACACGGCCACTCCGGAGATCGATTGCCAGGCCTCCCGCTTTGTATTCGACATCAACGGCAGCGCGGATATCGACGGGCTTGACGTGGCCTGCGCCAATTCGAACGGCATCCATGTCGCCTCGACCGCCACGTTGACCACCGCCGCCCCCCAACTGGAGAAGTTCCGCGATGTCCGTTTCCACCAGGGCGTGTCGGGCGGAACCCACTTCACCATCGAACGTCCAAGCGGCTGGAGCAACGATTCCGCCGGCACGCTCGACTGCCCGGACGCCGGACTTGTCCTGTTCCGCGACTTCAAGTTCGACGGCACGTTCAATGAAGCGACGGGCCATATCGCGCGCGGCAGCGGCGTGGCGGGAGGGGCCGAAGAGCGCATCCGGTTCTGCGACTACTTCTTCGGCGGCGTGAACGATCCGTCCGGTCTCGATCAGGAAACGAACATCACCCTCCTGTGGGGCCGCTCGCCCGTGTGGAACGGCAACTGGGACTACAAGCGCGCCGTCACCGTCTGCCCGCCGGGGATCTGTCCCGCGCCCCAGAGCACCGCGAAGAAGGGCCGCGCGCGCATCCATCTGACGGGCGCCGACGCGGCGGACGTGTTCGGCAACAGCCGGGCCGACGCGAACGACGTGCGCATCGTCGGCTTCGTGGCGAACACCGGCAAGTTCGAGGTTCGCGAGGTGCAGCGCGTGATCGACACCTTCAACGCGACGGACGTCATCCTCCGATTCGACCTCATCCAGGACGCGAGCGTGGACAACCGCGACTACACCCTCTACTTCGGGAACCCCGGCGCCGCCGCCCCCGCGGCGTGGACGCCGCCCTCGAATCCCCCCGTCACGCGCGATCAGGACAGCGGCCATGTGACCGTTGCCGCCCGCTCCACGATCGCCGGTCTTTGGTCCGAACCCTTCAACTGGACGCCGATGGGGGCGCCGGATGAAAACAGCACGGCCGTCATCGACGCGTCGACTCAGTGCTTCCGGAATGCGCCGACGCTCGATGCCGCCGTGGATCTGGCGAAGGATTCCACCAACGATGACGACTACAAGGTGTTCTCGATCCTGGCGAGGGACACACGCACCGGTTGCCCCCCGGCGGCCGCCGCCGCGCTGACCCTCACGGCCGAACCGTTCCAGGTCCAACGCGACATGTGCATCGGCATCGGCGGTTCCACCTGCGCGGGCGCAACGGGACTCAGCGCCCAGGTGGATGCCGCCGGCCTGACGACGACTTTCAAAATCGGCCGCCACTGGCGCGACAAGGCCCCGGCGGCGCAGGGATTCCTGCCGGGCAATACGACCATCGAACTCAACGGGACCGGCCTCCAGGAAATCGATATCTCCAACAACAAGGATTTCTACAACCTTACGGTGACGAATTCCTCCGCGGCCGTCAGTTGCGCCGGACCGACGAGCGGAGTGTGCACCGATGATTCGTTCGGCGTGCTCAAGAACCTGACCTCGAACGGACGCATGGGCGTGGGGCCGGGCGTTCCGGGAACCGTCACCTTCAGGGGGAGCGCGAACCAATCGCTTTCCCTCAACGTGGACGGCGCCGCGCCGGACGACAATCTCAACAGTGTGACCGTCGACAATTCGGGCGGGGTCCCCAACAACGTGGTCACTTTGACCGCCAACGGGCGCATGGACGGAGCTCTGGCCGTCAACGGCGGCGTTTTCTCCATCACGGGCCTCAAACAGATCAAGGTCGGCTCGGCCGTGAGCGTGGCCTTGGGCGGGACGTTCCGCGCGGCGCCCGACGGGGGAGGAAAGCCGATCCTGGTGGACACCAGCAGCTCGGATGGGGCGGCCGCCAATTGTTCGAGCGACTATTCTTTCGATCTGGACGGCGTGGCGGACGTGAGCGGGTTGGAAGTCCGGTGCGTCGACGCGGCCGGAGTGGACGTGAGCGTTTCGGGCACTCTGACGGCTTGGAATGAAGTCGAGTTCTCCAGGCCTTCCAGCCCCGGCGCCGGCTCGCGATACATGAACTTCGCCAACGTCGCGAGCATCTGCGCGGGGGCGACGTGCTCGATCCTCCTCAACAGTTTCGATGCCAACACGGACAAGAACGTTCGCATCGCCGCCGGCGCCGGCCTCGCCCTGGACATGGTCAATGCCCTCGGCGCGAAGGGCCAGCGGGAGGCCTGCCCGGGCGCCGGAGGCAATAACCTGGGCGGGGAGGAGTACGACGACGACCCGGATGACGTGACGGGCGGCGGGAGCGTCGATTGCCCCTTGACCGAAGGCCGCATCACCTGGCGCTACGCGCACTACCTGTGGCTCGGAGGCGCGGGGGCCGGTTGCGCCACGGCCACCGCTCAGGCGATCTGCTGGGAGAACGCCAACAACTGGCAGGTGAACCCGACCTCGGGCGGAACGTGCGATGCGCCGCCCTCCTATCCGAACAACGCGGCCGCAAGCAACGGGTGCGACATCCTCATCCTGGACCAACCCAACGATCCCACCTTGGTGACGGATATCGACATCCGTGACCTCCTGCTGGTCGGCGGCACGGTCCTGACCGTCAACGCCGGATCCACGACCCAGTCGCTACGCCGCGAATTCTTCAAGAGCGCCGCCGCCGACATCGCCCACAACAGCGGCACCTTCACACTCTCCCAGGCGGGCAACGCCAACCTGACCGTCTTCGGAGGGGAAACATTCCAGTCCCTCCGGTTGGACAAGGGAGTCCTGGCCGACACCATCACCCTGAACGGAGGCAATCTTGCCGTGCTGGGGAACACGACCCTTGACAGGGGCACGCTCAACCTGAACGGATACAGTCTGACGCAAGGGACGGCGGGCGGTGGGAACCTGACGGTGACGGACGGCAACGGCGGCCTCACACTCACCGGAGCGTCCCAACTCGTCATGGCCGCGGGACGAACCGCCCTCGTGGCGGGCAGTTTCACGTCCACGCCTTCCGGGGGAATTTCCCCGACCGTCACGTCCACGGCGCCCGGCGGCAGCGGCGCGGACTGCGTCGACCGCTTCGGAGCGTTCGATGTCACGGGCGGAACGGTGAACGTGACGGGCATGAATGTCTCCTGCGGAAACAGCGGCGCCGAGGCGGACGGATGGAATATCGGCGCCGGCGCGACACTCGCCAATTTCAACAACGTGTCCTTCACCAAGACCCGTCCCAACACGACGCATTTCACGATCAACCGCGCCGACACCGCCGCCGCGGCCACCCTCACGGGCCTCTCGTTCGATTGCTCCTACTATCAGAACTGGACGGGAACGCCCGCGTCCTGCACCACGCTCGGAAGCGGCCGTATCGCGCGCGGCGTGGGCGGCGGCACGCCGACACAGCCCACCTGCGATCCCGATCCGCCGGGGGCCAACTGCGAACAGGTTACCTTTGCGCAGTACACCGTCCCTGCCGGCGTGAACCCGAGCGCGCAGGATGAGGCCCTGAACGGCATGTTCATCCGATGGACCCGGATCCTGCGATGGGGGGGCGACTACGCGTTCAAACGCGCGCTGACCGTCGCGAATCCCGGCCCGGGGAACTACGCCGCCGGTGACGTGGGCGAGGTGGAGCTGACCGGAGCAGCGGCCACGCAGATCTACGGGGCGTCGCAAACGGACGGGGACGACTTCCGACTCTTCTACGCGGGTTCCGGCGCGCCCGTCGAGAGATCCATCGACCGGGTGAACTCCACGTTCTCGCTCACCCTCGTCAAGTTCCGGTTCCAGATCAACCCCGCCGTGAACTCCACCGCTTCGGATCCCAACTACCTTCTCGTCTACGGCAATCCGAGCCTGGCCGCCGGTCCATCGGTCGATCTGGGTGACAAACTGCTCCAGGACAAATTCGAACGCGCGGCAAGCACCAACCTCGGCAATGCCGAATTCCCGGCGGGCGCACCGGGACCGTTCGCATGGTCCGAAACGGTGGGCGATTCGGACATCAAGGCCGGCGTTCTGGAAGGGGTGGGGACTCTCGTGGTCGGCGGGGCCGTGGCGGGTCTGAACGCGGACGTCCAGATCCCGAGGCCGACGACCACCTACGCGAGTATTTCCGTATCCTACAACCGGTCCTCCGGCACGAATTTCGGCGGAACGCTCGCCGATCAGTACATCGTCGAATGGACAACGGCGAACCCGCCCGTCGGCGCCTGCGGCACCTGGAACGTCGTCGAGTCCATCGGCAACTCCGTCGGCGGAACCGTTTCCTTCAACCTCGGCGGCGGGGCCAGCAACAGTCCCGATTTCCGTCTGAGATTCTGCCAGATCAAAGACAGCGGATTTGACGGCAATCTGGCCATCGACAACCTCCTCCTCACCGCGGGAAGCGTCGATGCGCCGCCTTCGAGCATGTCGGCGGGAGCGGCCGTTTCCATCAAGGGCGACATGAGCGAGTACTTCAACTGGACCGTGAGCGGCGCGCGGGCGGGCAACGGCGCCATCGGATCGGATACCAATACCGAACTGGAAATCGACTCCGTCGCCCAGGCCTTCTACTACCGCCCGGAACTCAACGCGAACATCGGCGTTTTCGCGCTGCGGGCTCTCAGCACCACGTCGGGCGATCCCACCGATACCAACGCCCTATACCTCCACGATCCCGACTCGAATCCGGCCGCCAACAGCGTCACGCTGACCACGCAGGGGCAGGTCAAGATCGGCGACAACGCGGCGGGAAAAACCGCCCTCGTTCAGAACGCCCTGCAAGTCCTGGACGTGGGCGGGGAGTTCCTCGTGGATACGGGCAGCACCGTCAACGCCACGCTCCCGGCGGTCGGGACCGGCACGATCCGGACGGCCGGCAACTTTACGATCAGCGGCACGTTCACGCCGGGGAGCACGACCGTGGAGTTGGATGGGACCGGGACCTCCGATCAGACGATCAGCCATACGGGCGACTTCTACCATCTGACCGTCTCGCGGACGGGAACGGGAAAAGTGATCACGAGCAATTCGTTCGCCGTGAAACGCAACTTCACCTCCAACGGCAAGTTTGCCGCCTCGGCCGGAACCGTCACGCTCAATTCCTCCAGCGAAAACCAAACGCTCACGACGGCCTCGGGAGACGCCTTCTTCGGCCTCACCGTATCGAACACCGGCGGCGGGACGACGGTCTCCACCGCCACCTCCTTCGCGGTAAAGAAGGACTTCACGTCCAACGGCCGCTTCGTCGCCTCCGCCGGAACGGTGGACTTCAGCGGCACGACCAATCAATCCGTTTCGGCGGCGGCCGGAGATCAGTTCTTCGGTCTCACCGTATCGAACGGCGGCGGCGGCACAACGGTATCGACCTCCTCCTCTCTCGCCGTGAAGGGGAATTTCGCATCCAACGGCAAGTTCTCCGCTTCGGCCGGAACGATGGACTTCAATGGGACCGCCAACCAGACGATCACCACGACAAGCGCGGATACCTTCAGCGGTCTCACCGTCTCCAACAGCGGGGTCGGGGCAACCGTGTCCACCGCAACGTCTTTGGGCGTCCTGGGCGGCTTTGCCTCCAACGGAAAGTTCAGGGCCACGGCCGGCACGATCACCCTGAAAGGGACCGCCAACGCGGGCCTGACCGTGGCGACGGGCGACGAGCTCTGGACGCTTGCGATGGACAAGACCGGTACGGCGGGGAACGACATCCTGACGGTCTCGGGAGGGTCCGCCAAGGCGCTGGGCGGGCTCACGCTGACCGACGGGATTTTCCGGATGACGGGTCCGGTATCGCTCACGGTCACGGGAGCGATCAGCCAAGCCTCTGCCGCAACGTTGCAAACGGACCAGACGGGTGGGAAACCGACGCTCTCGGGTCCGGCCGCCGGATATCTGGCCTACGCGCCTTCCGGGCCGCTCAATCTCGACGGCCTCGCGCTGAACCGACTCACCAACCCCGGGCTGGACCTCTCGGCGAACCCGACGCTGACGTTTTTCCGCGACGTGGATTTCACGAATGGGCAGAACGGCGCCTCTTCGCGCTACGTGACTCTGCCGGCGGCGGCCGTGAACTGGACCTTCCGCCGCCCGGGCTTCGACGCAAGCGCCGTGTACAACGTCTACACCACCTCGGCATCGCCGATCGTGTTCGTAGCGGGTGCAACGGGGGCGAAAGGTCAGGACGACAGCACCGCGGGCAACGGCATCGGCGGCGAGGAAAATGACTGCGACCCGAGCGATACCGGCGGCTGCGGCGACACCTCGGACGCCCTCCAGGGCCAGATCTCCTGGGCGTACGGAACCTACATTTGGGAGGGCGACGTGAGCAGCAGTTGGGCAACGGGCGCGAACTGGCTCGGCAACCCGGCGGGTCCGCCCACCACCGCGGATGACGTCCTCATCATTGCGCCTCTTCCCGGCGGGTTTGACCCCGTCATTGGCGCGGCGGCGACGGCCAAGCGGCTCTGGATAGCCGGCACGGGGAACCTGACTGTGGGTGCAAACCTGGCCATCGAAGGGGATCTGATCAAGGCGGCTACTTCGACGTGGAGCCACACGGCCGGGACCGTGACGTTCCAGGGCGGGGTGAACCAGACGATCAACGTGGGCGGCACGCCGAACTTCCTGAACCTGACGATCGCAAAGGGGGGCGGAACGGTCTCGACCGCAAGCAGTTTCAACGTGGCGGGGAACTGGAGTTCGGACGGCACGCTGAGGGCCTCGGCGGGAACCGTGACGTTCAATTCCGCCACCGCCGATCAAACGTTTGCGGCCGTTGGCACGGACGAGTTCTACAATCTTGCCGTCTCGAAAGCAGGCGCCTTCAAAGTCACCACCGTCTCCTCCTTCAAGGTCAAGAACAACCTCGCCTCCGACGGCCGGTTCGAAGCCACCGCGGGAACGGTCACCTTGGAAGGAACAGGGAACAAGACGTTCACGGCGGCGTGCCCGACGCCCTACACGACGTGCGACGAGTTCTTCAACCTGAGCCTCAACAACAGCGGTGGGGCGGGATCCGACCAATACAATCTCGGAGCGTCGGACTTTGAAGTCAAAGGCGCGCTGACGCTCGTCGACGGCGTGATCAACCTCACCGGCACGGCCAACGTCTACTTCGGTCCGGGTGCGACGCTCAACGTGCAGGTCAACGCCGAACTGGAAGCGCGCAAGTCCACCGCAAGCGAGCACTGCGACGCGGATGACGCTTCCCCATGGAGCATCGGCGCCGCATCCTTCCCGAAGCTGACGACCTCCGCCGGAAACTTCGCGTTCAGCCCGAACCCGGCCGGCAAGCTCGACTTCGACGGCCTCATCATCGACAAACTCAACGACAACGGTTTGACGCTGGCGGCCGGGACCAATCTCGTGGCCTTCAACGATGTCTGCTTCACCGGCGGGCAGAACGGCGCCTCCTCCCGCTACATCGCCGCGCCCAGCGCCGCCGTGTCGTACCTCTTCACGAGGCCCTATTTCGACGGCAGCGCCGTCTACAACGTCTACACCCCGGACTCCACGCCGCTGGTCGTCATTTCGGGGGCGCAGGGCGTGAAGGGTCAAGAGGACGCCGTGGATGGCGACGGCATCGGCGGCGAGGAGAACGACTGCGACGCGGTGGACTACGGCTACGCTCCGACGCCGAATGCCGCCGCGCCGACGAACGCGGGTTGCGGCTCGACCGGCAACTTCGCGCAGGGCCGCGTCATCTGGTCCTACCCGGCCTTCACGTGGACTTCAGCCACCGGTGTGGCCACGAAATGGGACGACGCAGGCAACTGGTCCTGCGTCGTGACGGCGACCTGCTTCGACGCGGACTGCGACACGGATGGAGCCGGCGGGGCCGACACGACCGGCGCCCAGTGGCCGATTGCGACCACGACGGGATGCACCGCCTTGATTGTCGATCGGGACGATGACCCGGATCTCTCGGGCGCGCTGAGCGCCGCCGTGAAGGATATGGTCGTCGCGTCGGGCACGTTGAACGTTTCCACGAGCGGACTCCTGATGGTCTACGGCAACCTCTTCCGAGGGCAGGACAATACCCCCGCCACGTTCAACGCAGGAGACCGCGACGCCGAGATCAACCACACATCGGGAGAGGTTCAAATGATGGGGGCGAGCGCGTTGCAAAGCGTCATTCTCGTGGGGGGGGGGAGCCTGTGGAATTTCACCGCCGCCAACGCGAGCAACGGCGCCGACACGTTCAACAACACGGCGGACGACGGGACCGTTCGCCTGGAGGACAACGTTTCCATCCGAAACGCCATCACGGTCAACGACGGCATCCTCGACCTGAACGGAAAGACGGTCCACGTGGACAACGGCAAGACCTTCACGATCAACACGACCGGCCGGTTCAAGGCCGCCGGCACGTCCACCGTCACCGCGATCGATTCGAACACCGGAACCCCCTACGTGGTGGACTGCCAGGCCTCCGGATTCGTCTTCAACGCGAACGGAGCGCTGGACGTGACGGGCCTGGACTTCTACTGCGCAAACGACAACGGCTTCAACATGGCCGCCACCGCCCTCACCGGGGCGTCGGAGAACTTCCGAAGCGTCGCCTTCCACGACGTGGTGGACACGGCCGGCATCGCCGGGGCGCCCACTCACCTCACGGTGGCCCGTCCGGAAGGGTGGAACAACGACAACGGCGGCGCCTGGGATTGCAGCAACCCGGGCCTCACCCTCTTCAAGAGCATGCAATTCGACGGAACGTTCGGGGAAGGCACGGGACAGATCGTCCGCTCTTCCAGCGCCGCGGGCGGCGCCCAGGAACGCATCCGCTTCTGCACCTACTTCGCGGGCGTCATCTCCAACCCCGACAAGGACGACTGCGACGTGGACACCAAAACGCCGGTCCCGCCGTGCAGCGCCGATGCGGACGAGATCGACAATGTCTGGGAGCGGTCCGTCTACTGGGCGGGCAACTGGGATTCCAGGAGGTCGGTGTTGATCCACCCGTCCACGCCCGCCAGGGGCGAGGTCATCATCCACCTGACGGACGGCTCGAACGGAAACCCGACCGCGGCCACCCTCTACAACGCTTCCTCCTCCGCCGTGAAGTGCGACGATTTCCGCGTCCTCGCGTACGTGGCCAACGACAACAAGTTCGAGTATCGCGATGTCGGACGGATCATCGACAGTTGCACCAACCTCGACGTTCAAGTCCGCTTCTACGTCCTCAAGAACGCCGGAGACAGCAACCTCGACTACACCCTCTACTACGGGAACCCCAATGCGACTGCGCCGGGGCCGTTCACGCCTCCGAACCCCTCCGTAACGGTGAGCACGGACGCCAACTCGCCCGGTTCGCCATGCGGCAAGAAAGTGTGTGTCCAGGCCGAAGTCTCGACCGCCGGCCTGTGGTCGGATCCGTACAACTGGGTCCCGGCGGGGAGGCCGGACGAAAATACGTACGTGACGCTCGACGACTCGACCGTCGGCTGCGCCAACGCGCCGCCCGGCGGCTGCTTCCGCCACGATCCCGAACTGGATGGTGAGCAGACAGGAACGGCCACGGGGGCGACCGCAACGACGCTCTCGGACACGGCCCAGGCCTGGGCGACCAACCAATGGGCGGGTGGGACCGTTGAGATCACGTCAGGCACGGGGGTAGGCCAGACGAGAAGCATCCTGAGCAGTACGAACACGACGGTCACAGTAGCTTCGGCGTGGGGCACCACGCCGGCATCGGGCTCCGGCTACAAGCTCGCCGTGCAAGGCTTGGCGCTGTATCTCGACGTGCTCGACACGACGTCCAGCGCGGCGGATAACGACGCCCTCAACCTGCTGGGCGCCAATTCCATGAAAGTCGGCTGGCTCCAGCCGGGCAACGATGCTCTCTACTACACGTCCGATGACGTCTCCGTAGGCGGCAACGTCACGATCGGCGCAAACGGAAAGGTCAACGGCGCGGGGGCCACCGGCACGATCCGTGTGCGCGGCAACTTCACCAACAACGGGGTTGGAGCGGGAGCGTTCACGGCGGGGAGCACGCGGGTGATCTTCGACGGCACGGCCGCTCAGACGCTCGGGGGCGGCAACGCCACCACCTTCTACAATCTCTGGACCCTCCGCGCGAACGCCACGCCTCTCTACATCAGCGGCGCGACGACGACTCTCAACGTGACCAAAGGCTTCACCCTCGCCTCCGGTGGGATCTGGGACCACTGCGCCGGAACGGTCAAGATCGCCGGCGGCGAGACCGTCACCGTGAACGGCAACCTGCGGACAAACGATGCGACCAACTGCGCTTCGGCGGCCACGCCCACCGTTACGTCAACGGACGAAGTGACCCCCACGCGGTACAACTTCAACCTGAACGGCATCGTGGAGGTCAACGCCCTCAACTTCAAGTTCGCCACCTGCGCGGGCATGAACATCACGGCGACGGGAATAATCCTGAAACTCGACAACGTCAACTTCACCAACGCCCAGTCCGCCGGAACCTGCGGCCACCTCACGATCAATATACCGGGGCCGGCAAGGGAAACGCTCTTCAACGCGACCTTCGACTCAAGCTTCAATATCGCCTCGGCGGGCTACTCCGGCGAAACGGCCAGCGTGGGCTACAATGTGAAAGTGTGCGATACGAACGCGACAAACCATATCAGCGGAACGGGCAACGACGTGGTCGTCACCGTCGGCGCGCCGTCCGCGGGCGGCGGCGCCGGGTTCGGCGAGAACTTCGACCGCGAAGACCCCCCGGATGACGGCACGGGCGCCACGAGCAACGACTGCGCCGCAGCCAACGACGCCCGGATCGATTGGTCGAGCAACATCTCCACGACCCCCGGGCTGACCGTGGGTAAGGTCCGCGGCAAACCGGCGGTTGCGCTGGACGTGTTCAGCGTGTTCAAAGGCAACTACCTCGCCACGGGGAACGCAGCGGGCACCCAGGGCATCTATCTCATGGGCAACAACGCGGGCCTGAAATACGGATCGAACGCCGGCTACACGTGGGACCCGGTGGCCACGGGCGACGGCGAAATCGTCGGCGAACCCGTCTACGTGAGCGAACGGTGGTGCCCGGACAATCGGGACACCGTCTACATGGGCACCACCACCGGGCGCGTCCTCAAGCTCATCGACACCGGAACCCCCACCGGCGGGACGTGCCCTGCCGATGGCTCCGGCCTCTGCGCCATCGATTTCAACGGCGGGGCGGCGGGCATCGGTTTGTCCCTGGGCGATGAGGTCACCGGCCCCATGGCGGCTGACGGCGAATTCCTATATGTCCCCGTGCTCCAAGGAGGAGTGCCGAAGCTGAAATCCCTGGAACTGGGCGACAGCTACGATTGCAACCTGGCGACGTGCGATGTAGCCACGGATCCGCCCGGCGGCGGCTGCGCGGGCTTCGCGGGGAATTGCGCCTCGGATCCGATAGCGGCCGGCTGCCACGAGCTGTTCACCCTCTGCAACAATCTTGGCTTCCAGGACTGCGCCGCGGTGGGAACCGGAACGGGTCGCGTCGAATCGCGCCCCGCGGTCATTACGGACACCGACGCGGATTGCGGCGTACAGTTCACCTACATCACGCTCGCGGGCCTTAATGGCTCCCCGGGAGGCGTCCTCCAGCGCGGCAAGGTGAGCAAGTTCGCCGCCTCGCCGGGCTGCGGCTTCCAGGCCACTCCCACGTACTCGATGGGGACGGCCTACGCCACGGCAGGCGACGTGACGGCCAACATCACCTTCGACACCTATCTCCTCGCGGGCAGCGTTCTCGAAGGAGCCGCCAACCCGGTCTTCTATGCCCTCAACCCCACCGGGATCAATCTGGCGGGCACGGACCTGGACAACGACGGCGTGGCGCCCGGCGGCGGCGAACTCACGGCCGATTTCCCGTATCCCACCGTGTATCTGGATGGGGCCAACACCACCGGAAACCGAGGCGCCGGCGGAATGCCCGGCGCCATCACCCTCGGCAACGTGACCACTCAACCGCTGCTCCATCCCACGGAAGCATTCGTTCTCTTCGGCGACTCGAACGGCAGGCTGCATTGCATCATCACGGACAACAAAGTCCCGATCGCCGCGGGTCAGCCGGGCGGCGGGGAGCCGTGCGGCCCCTCCTGGCCCGTTCAGCCGCAAGCGGGCCAAGCCATTGCGGCAGGGCCCCTCGCCTACGACGGCGCGGTGTACTTCGGATACCCAAACGGCCGGGTCTACTCCTATGTGATCGACAGCGACATCACAACGAATGGCGCCCAACCGCTGGAATCGTATGTCTACAATCTCGGCGTCAACCTGAGCGGCGATATTTCTCTCTCGGAGGAAACCCCGCGGCGGATCCTCGTCGGGGCCTCGGACGGCCGGCTCTTCTGGCTGCCGAAATGAGACTTCTTGTTGCCTTCCTCATGGGACTGTGGCTTGCAGTACCGGTCTGGGCCGAGAGCCGCCCTGTTCGGGCGGTAGACAGCAAGGCCCTCAAGGAAAAGTTCTCCTTCACCACAAGGGCATCGGTGCCCGGAATCGAACGGGCAGGGGCGACGTTCGAAACAGCCTTCCAGTACCTCGGCGGCCTCAAAGGCGTGGAAAAGATCGCCCTCCGGACATGGGACCCCATCTACGAGATCGTTTCCGGCTCGGGGCCGTCCGCCTGGGCGGGAGAAACCGTGATGGATCGCGCGAAAACCAATCTCGTGAAAGGCCGTTCATTCCGGATTCCGGCCGGCTCGGTCGGCGCGGGGGAGTTCCGCTTCCGTCTCAAGCGGCGTGTGCCTGAAGCGGACGAACCATGGATGACGCTCGAAAAGGAGCGCCGGATCAAGACGCTGTCGGTCGATGAAGTCGAGTTGAAGGGGAAGGAACTGGGACTCTACGACGTCGAATTCGAGGTGGAGGTGAAATACTCGGACGGCCGGGCGGAGAAGACCGCTCTGAATATTGAAGTCCGCTGAAGTGCTCCGCTCTGCGTCATTCCTCGCCCTGCTGTTCACCGTTCACTGTTTTCTCCTCGCTCGCTCCGCCTGGGCCGTGTGCCCGGACGGCGCGGCAACGACGTGCTACTACGTAAACGATTGCTGTACGAGGAATGATGTCTATACGTACGCAGCGGATGCGGACATGGCTACCGGGGATGACACACTGGCGTGCGCCTCTTACGAGAGTACGGCGACCCCGGCCCGAAGTATTCGCGAGATCATCACGAGTTGTCCTCTGGCGGCCAACACTCGTATTTTTGTCGACACAGGATTCTATCTCAGCCGCCAATACACCGTGGACTGTTCGGTCGTGGATACGGCCAACGCCTGCGAGCTGGGCGGCGCCGATCCCGCCGGCGTGGCGCCCTTCAATGATGCAGGAGCCGCGGGAAACATCCTCATTCAAGTGCCGAATATCGCCATCATCGGCGTCCCTTTCCCCGGCGGAACCGTGGTGGACGGTCACGGCGCCACCGGCGGCGGCTCGGCTCAAACCAATGTTTTCTACATCGATGGTCCCGGCGGCGCGGACAGCGTGCGAATCCAGAACATCGACATACCCCACGGCCAGCGAGGGATCTTCATCGACGATGCCGACAATAACATGATCGAAGGCGTCCTTTCACGGGACCATACAGGGGGGCCGCAGACCGGCATCGAGGAGCAACTCGGAAGCAACAACTACTTCCGAAACGTCGTCACGGCGAACAACGGGAAAAGGGGTCTCGTTCTCCTGGGGGCCGCAACCGCGGTTGTGGAGAACGGCACGTTCTACATGGATGGGTCCGCCGGTGGCGACATGAACGTTCTCGTGGGCAGCCAGGGTGGCACGGACTCCAGCAATGTGTCGATCCGGAACAGCATCTTCTTCATCGAAACCGGAAACAGGAGAGGACTCGTTGTGAACGACGGCAGCCAGGCCGGCTTCCGCAGTAACTTCAACAATTTCATCCGCGACACGGCAAGTGCGGACTGCGGTCGTTGGAGGGGGACGAACGCGACCACGTTGGCCGACTGGCAGGCTTGCACGGACAACAACAACTGCGGCGACGGTGCCACCTGCACCGCCGCCACCACCGAGTGCCTGGACGGCGGCGGCGGCGCCGACTCCTGCGATTGCGAAAGCGGCTCCGAACTTCTGGTTGCAACCACCCACCCCGTTGACAGCGCGGACCGCGATTTTCACATGAAGGGCCGATTCGGCCATTTCGACGTCGGCGAACCGACGTGGTTCAACACCGCCGATTCCGACGGGGACGGGATCATCGATGAGGGACCGTTCGAGATCTTCACGTGGGGGGACGAGATCACGTACACCGTCTCGCCCCTCGATACGGGGTGCAACGTGGCCACCGGAGCCTGCGCCGCGCGAGGGATCGCTCCCACGGGTAATTCGAGCAATTTGGAGCACGAAGGCAACAGCGACCGCCCAAACGCCGAGGGATACGCCCAGAACTACGGCGCCTCCCGCGGCAGCTTCACGCTTCCACTGACGGCCGCGGTCGTCCAGGGCACGCTGGGCGACCCGGACCTCATCGGGGGAACGCCGCCCACGCGCACCATGGGGGTGGGGGAGCCCGCGCTCATAGTAACGCTCACCCACACCGGGGGGGCCGCGAACAGCGATACGTTCATCCTCGGCGACATGGATCCGGCAGACGTGTGCACGGCGCCGGGGACACTGGCCGGCCCCGGGTCCTCTTATCTCCAGATTACGGACGGCGTGGACACGATGGTCGCCTACCTATCCGACATGAAAATCGGCGTCCCCACCGACTGGTGCATCGATCCGGGCGAAGCGGCCACGCTCTACTTCCAAGCCTACCGGCCGATGCCGGAGGGTTTCTACAGCGGCGACTACTTCGCCACGCTCGTCCTGAGAGGCTGGATGTACATCAAGGACCACTTCAGCATGGCGGGAATCAACACCCTGTCCTTCTTCCGCGATTTCATCCAGAACAAGCCCCGGCAGATGCGCGGCACGATCGGAGGGGTCAACAATTTCGGCGCGTTCGTGGACGGCCTCGTCCCCTTTCCGGACCAGGCGGTTACGACGACCAACAAATGGACCGTTCGCGGAGGCGGCGTGGCCACGGCGGACGTGGCGCGCCCGATCTACGTGCCCGGCTGTTTCGACGCCACCAACGCCGGCGCCAACGCGAACAACTCGGCCTTCACCATCCGCGCCGTGGACGGAACGGCGGACAACATCGTCCTCAGCGTATGCGAGAATGGGACCGGCGCGTACAGCCTCAGCGCGTCCGTCGGAGGGTGCGACGGCGCGAGCGACAGCTACGTCCTCATTCAAGACATGAACGGCGGCACGTATCGCACCTGTTCGGCCACGGCGGGCGTTGTGACACCGTGCGCGCTGGCCACGACCTGCGCGGCCGGCAGCACCGCGGTGACCTTCAACACGGGCGGAGATATGGGGGCGCTGTGCAACGGCCCGGCCACCGTCGAACTGGGACTCTACGATGGCGCGGCCGTTACCGTGCGCACGATCCCCGAGCCGGTTTACATTGTGGACAGCGCCACGGCCAACTGCCGCACCTCCCGCATCCAGTACGTCCAGGGCACCCGGGATATGATTCCGGGGGGGGCGATCCAGGATACCCGTGCGGTGGGCGCCTCATTCGACCCGGAGCTGTCCATCCGGACGGTCTGGAACGATCGGGGGACGATTCAGGATGATCCGGCCAACACGTTTTCGGGCCTCACGATCATGGATGCCGAGGCCCAGAGCGTTACCGATGCCTCGCCGCGCACGGTGAGCTCCTACTGCGATCCGACGGGCGACAGTTGCGACGGCGGCGGCGCGAACCCCCTCCAAGTCGGGGAGAGCATGTACATCACGTTCGACGATGCAACCAACAACGGAGTGGACGACGCAGCGCCCAACATCCCGGCCGGCATGTGCAACGGCACCGCTGAACTGCGGCTCAACGTGCGCGGAACGGAAGGGGCGGACGGCGTGGCCCTCAATGAAAATCCCACGGTGGTGGACGGCGTAACCATTTCCGGCGGATACGACTGCATGACCTGCATGGCCCAGACCCTCGAAATTTCCGGCGGTGACTCCTCGGCCGGCGACAATCGCGTCACCACCACGGCGGGTACATCCACCACATTGCGCGCTCAACTCTACAACACCGGAACGGCCGCCTTCACGATTGCCGCGGGGACCTGTCAGGGGCCTCCTTGCGTGGGCGTGGGTACGGCTTGCTGTACGGCGGGCACATGCCTCACGTTCACCGATGGCACGGCCGCCGGCACGTTCTGTGCCCCGGCGAGCAATGCTCGCACGTGTGGAGCCGACGTCTTCGCGTGCGCGGGGGCCGACAACTGCGCCTTGGGCTGCGCCGTCGGCGCCGGGACGCAGGCGCGGGTGACCTTCGCGGCCACCGTCGTCCCTGCCGTGATCCTGACAACCGAGCCGCCCAGCCCCTACACGCCGACGATCGTCATGACCGGGAGCCTGAACGAGACCTGCGACCCGGACGACATCGATGTGGATCCGGCATCCACGGGCATCGGCGACAAAGTCACCGAATCCGGCTGGATCGAAATCGAACGGTAGCGCCAAGCGCCGCGAATCGTGGCTCGCCATATGCGAAGGGGGCGCATCTCATCTTGAGATCCAGGCTGAAGCTGAGTTCTGATAGCCGGTAGTTGACACATGACTATACACGTGTCTATACTTGTATCATGCAAAAGGTAAACGCCCTTCAACTCAGGCAGTCTCTAGGCAAGATTTTGAGAAAGCTGGAGAAGACCGGCGAGCCCATCCTGGTCGAGAAGAATCGCGAGCCCAAGGCGGTGCTCGTGACGGTGAAGGATTTCAAAGAACGCTATCTGGACTTGCCCAGGCCCTCGCTCGAAGAGCGAACTCGAATCGTGGAGCGAATTGATGAACTGGCCAAAAGGGTGGCCCCGGAAATCGAGCCGACCATACCCGGCGTGAACGATATCGTGACGCTTATCCGGCAAATGCGGGGTCCCCTTCGCTGAGAATCGTTCTGGATTCCTCGGTGGCTGTCGCTTGGTTCGTGAGGACCGGGGAGCCTTGGGTGGAACCGGCTCTGAAATGCAGGGAGCGGATACGATTGGGGACGGACACCGCCATCGTCCCGGAGCTCTTCTTCTTTGAGATGGTGGCCGTCTTGTGTCGCAAACTGAAAGCGCCGGAACCTGTCGCGGGCGCGCTTCGAGAATTGGATAGCTTCGTGCGGCTAAGATTCGCGCTGGATACGGCCTTGGGCGATCTGGCCGTGGGGCTGTCCATCGCCCACGGGCTGAGCGGATATGATGCCGCCTATGTGGCTCTTGCAAGGCTGACTGAGAGTCTGTGGATCACGGCGGACCGGAAAGCGCATGAGCGTGTGGCGGCGCTAGGGCTGTCGCGGCTGGTCGGGCCGCCGTGATGAGGGAGCATCCAAAAGATGCTCCCCTACGAGTCACTCAGTCCACCGTCGTGCGAATCCGGCGCTCGGCGAGGATTCGCCCTGAATTTCCAAGTCGCCGGCCCACCGAATCGATCGTGCGCTTGGTGCAGGATTCTGAATCTCCGCCATCCGCATCGACAAATTCGGTGTCGGTGACGCTGATGTAGGCCGTCCCGTTCGGAAGCTGCACTTGGCAAAGGGTCGGCTTGGCGGTAAGGGAGGACCCCGCGGCCTCGTGACAATCCGGAGTCTCGCCGGGTTGGCCCCAATCGCAGTCCGATTCGAGATTGTGCACGGCCCATGCCACCCCGGCCTCGGCGATGTAGAGCGCCTCCCCCGAATAGAGCTGCCTCAGGCTGGCCTCCTGCTCGGTCGTCGTGACGCGATAGAGCAGAAGCCCGATCGCCGAAATGGCGATGAGGATGAAGAGGGTGGTGATGAGGTTGATGCCTCTGCTGCCAAGAGTTCCTGGTTCCTGGTTCCTGGTTCCTGGTTGCGGAGAGAGTGTCTCCTTCTTGTTCCTTCCAGGAACGAGGAACTTGCCACCAGGAACTTCTTGAATCATCGCTCCGCCAAATCCCTCGGAAAGACGCTCGTTCGGAGCGTGACGTTGCGCAGGGGGTCCGTGGTGCTCGTCCCGCGGCGAAGCTGGAGCTCGATCTGGACCCGCCAGATGAAACACATGTCGGCGGCGGCCAGCGCCCCGTCTGGAATCTGGGTCCCATTGTAGCGATAGTATTCGAATAGGTCCGAGTTGACCACGTTCCGGGCAAGGGCTTCCCACGAGGTGCAGGCGTCGCAGGCGACGGCGCCGACCGCCGCGGCGGTGCCCCGCTCGAGGGTCGTGCCGTTCTTGCGGTAACACACGCGGGGAGTGTCGGGGAGGTTTGAGCGGAACTCGAACTGGTCGTCCTTTGCGCAGAGAACGTCGGTCTCGGGCGCGCTGGTGGCACAGCCCGCGGGAACGGGGAGGGTGTTGTCGGAGTCCGAAAGCATCCGGATATCCCGCGTCATCTTCTCCAATGCCTCCATCCCCTCCTTCACCATGTCGCGCCGCTCGGCCTGCGCGAGCCCGCCGCGGATGCCTTGGGAAACGATCAGTCCGAGCACGCCGGAGAGGGCGATCGCGAGGACGATGACGAGCACGAGTTCCAGCAAGGTGAAACCGGAAAAGGTTCCTGGTTCCGGGTTCCTGGTTCCGGGTTGAGGAGAGAGTGTCTCCTTCTTGTTCCTTCCAGGAACGAGGAACTTGCCACCAGGAACTTTCTTCACCGGTTGACCACCATCGTCGTCAGATCGATGTAGGCCTGGTCCTTGGTCGTCCCGCCCCACGAGATCCGGACCGAGATGTACTTGAGATCGGCGTTGCCGGTGCCGGGGAAAGTGGACGACGAGTAGGTGGTGCCGTCGGAGGCGGGATAGCAGGTGCCGAAACATTGCCCGCTGCATGTCCCGTATCCTTTTCCGGACGTGTAGCAGACGGTGACGCGCTCGCGGAAATCGGAATAGTAGGAAATCGTCGTGCACGTGTTGTCGGCGATCAGGCCGACCCGATCCGTCCCCCCTCCCCCAAGGGGTGGGCAGCCGTCGATTTCGCTGTCCATGCCGTCGTAGTCATCGATATCGGTAAAGGGGAGGGACAGGGCGCCGCCGCCGTCGCGCGACTTGTTTGTTTCAGGACCGAGTCCCATCGCATCCGTCACCGGACTCGTGCACGTGCAGTAGGTCCCGACGGCCGGGCAGGTGTCCGGCGGCGGACAGTCCACTTGCGCCGACGTTGCCGAGATGTAGTTGTCCCACTTGTGCGAGAGGATTTCCTCCATGAGGTCTTGGCCCAGGGCGTAGGCTCGATTGTAGCTCTCCACCTGAACGCTGAGTTTCTTGCTCTGCCATATCGGGCGGAGGGCGACCACGAGGCCGACGGTGAGGAGGACGATCACCACGACCAATTCGATTAGAGTGACCCCTGAAAAGGTTCCTGGTTCCTGGTTCCTGGTTTCGGGTCCCTGGGCTTTTGACGACATCTCGATGACATTGTAGCATGGTGTGTGCCATAGAAAACTTACTGGAGGGATCGGGGAGCATGAAAGACATCGAAGAATCGGAAGTTTTCAAGCGGGCTCACACGCTCGTCCTTGAAGTGTACCGACTGACCGAGCGGTTCCCAAACCGGGAAATGTTCGGCATCTCCTCTCAACTGCGGAGGGCCGCCCTCTCCGTGACTTCCAATCTGGTTGAGGGATCACAACGGATGAACCAAGCGGAGTACCGCCACTTTGTGAGCCTCAGCAAGGGATCGGCCGCGGAGGCCCGATACCAAACGCGTGTGGCCTACGAACTTGGGTATCTTTTGGAAAAGGATTTCAGAGAACTGTCCGCTTCCTACGAAAGAGTCATCCGCATGCTCAGGGGTCTCTACGCGTCGCTCGATGGAAAGCGGCCTTCCAGGAACCAGGAACCAGGGCCTCTCTTGCCCACTAGGAACCAGGAACTAGGAACTAGGAACTCCGGAGCGTTTACGCTCTTGGAAGTCATCGTCGCCCTCGTCCTCATGGCGGTGCTGGCGGGTATTGCCATCAGCCGGATGTCGGGGTCGAGCCGGGTGAAACTGGAGCAGGCGGCGCGAATGATGTCGCACGACCTGAACTTCGCGCGCGACTGGGCCATGACGCACGCGACATCCGTGCGGGTGATCTTCGACCGGTCGACGGAAATCTACGGCGCGTCGTACTGGAGCGTGGATGCCGGCGCGGGAGCCGGCGCCTGGGAATGGATCTCGTCCTACAGCCTCGGGAGCGCCTTGACGGTGGATATGGACGAACAGTTCGAAGGGGTGGACATCGCGGACTTCTTCATCGACGGCGCTTCGGTTCCGACGGCCAATCCTCCGGACGGCGTGGGCTACACCAGCTTTGCGCTCAGCAGCCTCGGAACGCCGCGGCATGCGTACAACGGGACGCCCCTGACGTCCATGAATCGAGTTACGCTTTCCTTTGGAAGCTACACCGAGTACGTGTCGATCCAGCCGTACTCCGGCTACATCTACGTCTGCTCGCAATAGAATCGTCGAACGTCGCGCGGCGAACGTCGAACGCCAAGAACCATGAAGATCAAAGTCAAGAGCGATGATTTCGTTGTCGAAGAAGTCCTGTCTGCGCATCCCTTGTCCGATCGGGGCGACCACGTTTGGTACAAGTTGAGAAAGAAGGGCCTGACCACGCCGGAAGCGGTGGGAATCCTGGCGCGGCGATGGAGTGTCCCGCCTTCGAAGTTCCACTACGCGGGACTCAAGGACAAGTATGCGATCACGACTCAGACCCTCTCGGTTGAAGGTCCTTCGGGCGATGGTCGGCGCGAGAAAGGTGACGACCTATCCGCCGAACCGCTGGGCCGGTCGGACCGTCCGGTCGGACCCGACCTGCTCGAATCGAATCGGTTCACGGTGGTGGTGCGGGATATCCCGCCTCTGGAGACTGAAAAGATCGCCGCGGCCTTCATGGAGGTCCTCAATTTCGGGTTTGTAAACTATTTCGGCGAGCAGCGGTTCGGATCGGCGCGCCACGGTCACGGCTTCCTCGCCCGTGAACTGCTGAAAGGGGAACCTGAAAAAGCCCTGAAACTGTACCTGGCGACGTGGGATCGAAAAGACCGCTCGCGTCTCAAAGCGTTCAAGAAGCATGTGAATGAGAACTGGGGGGACTGGTCGGCCTGCCTCAAATCCTCCCAGCGATCGACCGAACGAAGCATCATCCATTACTTGAAGGATCACCCACAAGACTTCATGGGCGCGGTAAATCGCATTCCACGATCACTCCTTTCGATCTTCCTTTCCGCCTATCAAAGCTATCTGTGGAATGAGACCGTGCGGCGCCATCTTTCGGAAGCCTTCGGGGGCGAGGTCCGCCTGTTCCCCTTCCGAAACGAGCATGTCCACTGGGCCTTCTATCGGATCATGCCGGACGCGGTTTTCGCGCGGCTGGAGGACCTCAACATTCCGCTGATCGACAAGCGGGTGGTGTACCCCGACGAGTTCATGGAGAAGACTATTTCCGCGCTTCTGGCGGAAGAGGGAGTGGAGCGGAGTCAGTTTGGGCTGAAAGGTATTCGGAACGCTTTTTTCAAGTCATCTCCCCGGAAGATTGTGGTTGTCCCGGAAGATTTTGAGATCGACCCCACGGCGACGGACGAAGTCCATGCCGGGAAAAAGAAAGTCGTCCTACGCTTCTCGCTCCCTCCGGGCAGCTACGCGACAGTGCTTCTTAGACGGCTGGGGGCGTGAGGCGTGAAGGGTGATGAGTGATGTGAAAGACACGGTCGATGGATTTCCGCGGGGTTTCTCCTCACCTTTCACCCTTCACGTTTCACGACTCAGAGCAGCGCCTCAAACGTCTGCCTGGGTCGGATGATCTCCACCCGGTCCTCCTCCACCATCACCTCGGCGGGCCTCAGCCGGCCGTTGTAGTTGGACGACATGGCATACCCGTAGGCGCCTGCCGAAAGGACCGCCAGGAGGTCGTTCGCCTCCACTCGGGGCAACCGCCGGTCGCGCGCGATGAAATCGCCCGATTCGCAGACCGGACCCACCACGTCAACCTTTTCCGTTCCCCTGGCCTGCTTGCGTACGGGGAGGATCTCATGGTGGGCATCGTACAGCGTGGGGCGGATCAGATCGGTCATCGCGGCGTCCACAATCACGAACCGCTTGCCTTCGTTTTCCTTGCGGTAGAGAGCCCGCGTGAGGAGAACACCCGAGTTGCCCACAAGGCTCCTGCCCGGCTCGACAATCAACTTAAGGTCTTTACTTATAAGTCCCTGAAGTAGCGTCTGAATGTATAGAGCCGGGGAGGGGGGAGCCTCCTTCCGGTAGCGGATCCCGAGACCCCCGCCGGCGTCCACGTATTGAATGCGGATGCCGCCCTTTCCGAGTTCATGGACGAGATCGAGCACACGGCGGAGGGCGTCCTGAACGGGGGCGAGGGTCACCATCTGCGACCCGATGTGGCAGGAGATTCCTACTACCTGGACATGGGGCATTCCTTGGGCCTTGCGATAGAGGGGAAGGGCCCGTTTCCACGGAACACCGAACTTGTGTTTCTTGAGCCCCGTGGCGATGTAGGGGTGCGTCTTGGGATCGACATTGGGATTGACGCGGAACGATATCGGCGCGCGGCGCCCGATGGCCGCGGCGGTTTGTTCGATCACGTCAAGTTCCGCCTCGGATTCCGCATTGATCATGAGAATGTCGTTCCGCAGGGCGAATTCGATCTCCGATCTCGTCTTGCCCGCCCCGGAAAAAACGAGCGGACATCGGGCGCCCCCGGCCTCGGTCTGGGCCGTCTTGAGCGCCAGGAAAAGCTCGCCGGCGGAAGTCACATCGAAACCGGCTCCCAGTTCGCGGAAGGTCCGGAGAATGGCCAGGTTCGAATTGGCCTTCACGGAGTAACACACGATCGCTCGATCCTTCGCATCCGCCTCCTTGAGGCCCTGGTAGCGGTCGATCAACTCGCTCCGGCTGTACACGTAGAGAGGCGTGCCGAACCGCGCGGCCAAGACGGCCAGGGAGACGCCCTCGAGGTGTAGATCGGCCTTCCTGTAGGTGAGATACGGGGTCACGCCGTATCCCCTCCGACAACATTTGAAATCTCAAATCTCAAATTTGAAATCCCGGAGGGTGGTGGGATCACTTCATCCCCTCTTCCGCGGGCGGTAACACGAAGCTGACTTCGTTGGAATCATCGCTGAGACGGCCCGACTCGTTGGCGGATACCACCACATAGAACGCCTTGTTTCGCGCCTTTTCCAATTCCGAGGGCTTCTTCTTGAAGATTCGGCTCCCGGCGGCCGCTTCCGCGGCCTCCTTCCGAGCGGCCTCCTCGGCTTCCCGGATCTTGGCCACTTCTTCCGCCAAGGTGCGCGCTTCATCGGTGGGGATGTCGGCCCGGGTTGGGCGGCGTTCGCGGTAGCGGACGCGCTTGACCGTTTCACGTTCGGTTCTCTCGTCGAACTTGACTTCCCCCACCGCATGATACGGCGCAAACTCGATCTTCCGAAGCACCTTGAACCCGGCCAGATCTTTCAAGGTCCAGCCGTTGGCGTTGCGCCGGGGAATACTCCAAGTCAGGACGATGTCTTCGCCTTCCTCGAACAGGGTCAGGTCGATGATCCTCTGGGGAACCACGTCCTCCGGTGCGTAGGGTTTCTCCTTCCTTCCGCAGGCGGCCACCCAGGCTCCGCAGACCAACATCGCAGCCACGGAGATTCCACGTTTCATGGACGGAGCGTTCGTTCGCGTCATCGGCGCTTTGTCATAAGGTCCGGGCGGGGTAATGTCAACCCCGAGTGAGAATCTTGGCGTCTTCTTGACCGATCGCGCCGGCGATGTCCAAGCTGCCATTCACGAGTGGATACACCTTATGGTATTGACCTTGCCATGCATACCAAAGATTGGGCTTTTGTGTTGACATTCTCGGTATTTAGCCTTAAACTCACATGATGGGATGGAAAAGACAGGACTAGACTATACATGAGGTTTCTCGGGGGCAGCCAAGGAATGGTAGGTCTCGACATCGGATCGTCGGCCATCAAGCTCGTTCAGGTTACTTCGAAGCGCGACGGTTACGATCTCCAGAACCTGTCCACGGTTTCGGTCCCTTCCAAAGCGATTGTCGACGAGGCGCTGATGAACTTCTCCGCCTTGGGCGAGGCCGTGGGAACCTTGGTGAAAGACAAGGCGGTGAAGGCCAGGAAGGCCGCCTGTTCCATTTCGGGGAACGCCGTGATCGCCAAGGTGGTGACCATGCCGGCCATGGGAAAGGCCGAAATGGACGAGCAGATCCAGTGGGAGGCCGAGCAGCACATTCCGTTCAGCATACAGGATGTCAATCTTGACTATCAGATCCTGGCGCGCCGGGAGGGTGAGATGTCCATCCTTCTCGTGGCCGCGAAGAAGGAGATCCTGGCCGACTATGAGAAAGTCGTCGCCGAGGCGGGATTGGAGCTGAGCGTGGTGGATATCGACGCGCTGGCCATGTTCAATTGCTTCTACGCCAATCACTACCTGGCGAACAAGGCGGAGTTCGCCCACGGACTGGTGGCCCTCGTGAACGTGGGGGCGTCGATGACGAACATCCTGATGGTGCGGGACGGCGTACCGACGTTTCTTCGGGACGTGCCCACCGGCGGCAACATCGTGACGACGGAAATTCAGAAGGGCCTCCAGCTCAGTTTCGAGGAGGCGGAAGCGGTGAAGACGGGGCAGACGCCCGTCCAGGCGGCCCAGCAGAGCCGGCTCGATCAGGTTTTGTCCTCGGCGCTTTCGGGCATCGTGGGCGAAATTCAGCGGACGGCCGATTTCTACCTTGGCACGGCCGGGGAGGAAACCATCGGGCGCTACCTCGTGACCGGCGGAACCACCCGCGCGCCGGGGATGTTCGATCTTCTCCGTGAAAAGCTGGGGGTTGAGGTCGAGCCCCTCAATCCCTTCCAACGGGTCCACGCGGACAACGCGAGATTTTCCCACGAGGTGCTGGATGGGCTTGCCGCGGTCAGTTCCATCGGCCTCGGTCTGGCCCTCCGCCAGTCCCAGGACGCATTCAAGAAGTAACGCCATGATGATCAAGATCAACCTTCTTCCCTACCGCGTGATCAAGCGGAAGACGGAGGTCCGCTATGTGGTCCTTGTCCTGCTCGTTTCCTTGATGGCGGCGGGTGGACTCATGGTCATGTTGGAGTCGTGGGTGGTGGTCCGCGCCCGGGGCCTCCAGAAGGAGATCGTTCTTGCGGAGGCGGAAGAGGCCCGGCTGGCGAAAATCCGGGTGGAGGTCGATGAATTCAAACGCGTGGAGGCGGATCTCCAGCAAAGACTGAACGTACTGACTCAATTGCGGCAGAGCCGCACCGGCCCCGCCCGCTTCCTCGACGATCTGGCCGCCAGCACGCCGGAGCGACTTTGGGTGGAGCAATTCTCGGAGTCGGAAATCGCGCCGCCCCCTCCGCCGGCACCCCCTCCAGGACAAGCGGAGGGTCAGGCCCAGCAAGCACCACCGCCCCCGCCGCCTCAACGGATTTTCCACGTGCAGGGCAAAACGATCGATTACAAGTCCATCGCGGAATTCATGATCAACTTGAAGAACAGCGAATCGTTCGAGGAAGTGGAGTTGGAGGAGGTCCAGGAGGAGCAGCAGGACAAGGGCGGGAAGTATCTCAAGTTCTCTCTCCGGGGCGTGATCGTGAAAGTGAGCGCGGAGCTGTAGTGGCGGCCAAGGTCGATCTTCGGGTGCAGTTTTTTCGCCTGCCCGGTCCGGCTCGGTATGGTTTGGCGGCTTCGGTATCGGTGATCGCCTTCGCCATTTTCTACTTTTCCGTTTTCATGGGTCAGCAGGGGAAGATACGCAACCTCCAGGCGGTGCTCGCTCAGAAGCAGCAGGCGAATCTCATGAACCGGCATGTCGAGCAGGAGCTTCCCCGGCTCAAACAGGTGGTCAAGGATCTGGAGGCGCAGATCAATGCAGGGCTGGCCGAGCTTCCCAACGAGAAGGAAGTTCCTCAATTGATTAAGGACCTCGAGAATCTGGCGCTCAAGCTCCGCATGAAGGTCTTTTACATGAAACTTCAGAATGAAGTGGCGAAAGGATTCTATGCGGAGGTCCCCGTGGAGGTGAAGATCCGCGGCGCCTATCACAACACGGCAATCTTCTTCGACGAGATCAGCCGGTTTGCCAGAATCATCAGCATGACGAACATTCAGATCGGGCAGGTGACGAAGGACAAGGAAGGGAGTCCGCTCGTCACGACGTCTTGCCAGGCCACGACGTTTCGGTATCTGCCAAGCACCTTGCCCCAGGCGCCGGGTACGCCTTCAGGCGCGGGAGGGGGCGACCCAACTCCGAGTGCAGGGAAGCACGACAGTGGCTCACAAGAGTTATAGCCCGGCGCTCCCCATCCTGGTCCTTCTCGGCCTCGTGCTGGGTTCGTGCAAGGGGAAACAGCCGCCCGCGCCGGTCATGGCTCCCTCTCAGGCCGCCCGACCGCCCGAACTGCGCGAGGAAACTCCGAATGCGGTGAAACGGAGATACCGGTATGTTCCTGAAAATAAGCGTGATCCATTCCGGACGTACGTCGAGGCGGCTGAAGTGGTGGGGGCGCGGGATTGCGGCCTGAAGTATCCACGCGAGAATTTCAAGTTGGTCGGCATCATGTGGGGCGATGTCGCTATAGCGGCGTTTGAAGATGAAGCCGGCGAGGGCTGCTTTCTAAGGGTGGGAGACCGACTGGGAAAGGAGAAAACAGTCATCAGAGAAATCCTGTTCGATCACGTCGTCGTGGTCGAAAAGCCTCTGGGAATTGGACCGGAAATCTCTCATGAGATGTGGCTCAATGAAGCGGCGAAGTAGCTTCGTGGCGCGAGGCGCGTGGCGCGTGGCGCGGGTCCTGGGGTCTTTTCTTTTTACATTCTTATTCACGATTCACGATTCACGACTCACGACTTACGACCCCCACGATGGGGGAAGTGCCGCGAGAGGGCAGGAGCCCGGAGCGGCCGGCTCACGACTTGCGACTTACGACTTCCGACTCACGACCCCCCCCGCCTGGGCCCAGGACGAAGATGAGGAGGAACTGGAGGAATTGGACGAGGTGGAAGAGCCTTCCGAACCTGCTCCATCGGCCCCTTCGCCCAAAGCGGAGCCCTCGCCTGGCGGCAAAGACAAGACGACGGAGGCCGGTGAAACTCCGGGCGGCGGTGATGAGGAGGCCGATGAGGACGAGGAGTTGGAGGAAGTCGAGGAGGATGCCTCCGGTCGGGCGAAAACGCCCGCTCCGGTCGGATTGAACGTGGACAGGATTGACTTCAAGAAAGAAGAGGGGTGGGCGCGCATCGTGGTGACCTGCTCGGCCCCCGTCACGTACCAGACGTCCCAGATCGAGGCGAAGGCGGTGGCTCTCGATATCCAGGGAGCGATGCTTAAGCCGGACCTCCAAAGGATTCTTGACGTCACCGCGTTTCAGAGCGTGGTGCATGCCATCGTACCGACTCAATTGCAGGGCGCGCCGAATCCAGTGGTTAGGGTCTTGGCCTCTCTGATGCAGCCGGCGGCGTTTCAAGTCGATGCGAAGGGAAGAACGCTCCTGTTCTCCTTCAAGGAGCCACCGGGAGGGGTCGCGCCCGGGCCGGCCCAACTGGCCGGGGAGATCAACATCACCGAGGAGTCGTCGGATCGCCGGAAAGTTTTTACGGGTCCCCGGATTTCCCTCGATTTCAAGGAGATCGATATCGACAACGTTCTCCGGCTCCTGGCGGATGTCACCGGGATCAACATTGTGGCCGACGATGACGTGCAGGGGAAAATTACCATCAAGCTGAGCGACGTTCCGGCGGACCAGGCGCTGGATGTGGTGCTCGAGACGAAGGGGCTTGGGCGCGTGGAGATCGGCGATCGAATCTTCCGGATCGCGCTAAAGACGCGTCTCGCGGAGGAGATGTCGAAGAAGGTGGAGGCCAAGAAAGCGGAAGAGAAGGCGGAGCCGTTGGTGACGAAAGTAGTGGCGGTGAATTATGCTTCGGCAGCTGAATTCGAAGGATTGATCAAGGACTCCATCCTGACGGAACGCGGCAAGATCAAGGTCGACACTCGTTCCAACACGATTGTCGTCAAGGATGTGAACAAGGCCGTCGCCGAGGCGATCACCCTTGTTCGTCGGCTGGACATCCAGACCCCCCAAGTGCTGATCGACACCAAGATTGTCGAGGCGACCACCAATTTCCTTCGCACCGTCGGCGCCCAACTGGGCGCCACTTTGAATCTGGATCAGGCGCGGGGGGTGGCGATGGGTCCGGTAACGGCGGCTCAAGTGGGAGGCGCGGGGGTGACTGGGACGACGGTCCCTTCCCTGAACAACAACTTTCTGGTGGACTTTCCGGCTGGAGAAATCGGCGCCGGTCGGGGCAGTGGGATAGGGCTTTCGCTGGGCACACTGGGAAACTTTGCCACGGTCAACTTCATTCTGTCGGCACTGAAGGAATCGGGTGAAGGCAGGGTCGTGGCCAGCCCTCGCGTGACCAGCCTGGACAACAAGGAGGCCATGATTCTTCAGGGCGAAGCGATCCATATCTTGACCGTGACGGCCCAAGGCTCCGCCGTGCAGGAAATCGAGGCGGTGCTCCGTCTTAGGGTCACACCCCACATCACAACGGATGGAAGTGTTTATCTCAAGATCAAGCTGGAACGGAACGAAGCCGATTTCAGTCGACTGGTGGCGGGAATCCCCAACATCATCAGGCGTGAGGCCGAAGCGGAGCTTCTCGTCCGGAACGGCGAAACGGTGGTCATAGGGGGTGTACATACGCGGATCGCGCGGAAGGCGAAATCCGGCGTCCCCATCTTGTCCGACATTCCAATCATCGGTATGCTGTTTAGAAACAGTCAGAGAAGGGAGTCGTCGGATGAACTGGTGATGTTCCTGACTCCGCGAGTGCTCAATTTGCAGAATATCGAAGCTGTCGAGACCATCGCCGAGCAGTCGGAAGAGGAGGCACTGAAGGAAATGAAGAAAGACGTCAGCATGGCCAGATAGCATGTTGCGATATCTGACCGCCGGCGAATCCCACGGCCCTCAGGTGACGGCCATTCTGGAGGGGCTCCCCGCGGGACTGCGCCTTTCGCGGGAGGATATCGATGCGCAGTTGACTCGGAGGCAGGGAGGGTACGGTCGGGGGGGCAGGATGAAAATCGAAACCGATCGCGTCGACATGGTTTCCGGCCTCCGGTTCGGAGAAACCCTCGGCGGCCCGCTCACCATGGTCGTACGCAATAAGGATTGGGAGAACTGGAAAAGGGAGATGGACCCCTTCGAGGGCCCGCCTGAGAGTCACAAGCCGTTCACCCGGCCAAGGCCGGGGCACGCGGATCTGGTCGGCGGCCTCAAGTATGCTCATGAAGACCTTCGAAACGTGCTGGAGAGGGCCTCGGCCAGGGAGACAACCGCTCGCGTGGCCGTGGGCGCGGTATGCCGGCGGCTGCTTCACGAATTCGGCATCCGGTTCCTGAGCTATGTACGCGAAATCGGCGGGATAACCGTTGAGACCGGCGACCTGCCCTTTGATGAAAAGTCCGATCTGTCCGATCGATCGGATCTCCGTGTCTTCGACCCCGATGCCGAGGCGCGCATGAAAAAGAAAATCGACGAGGCACGAAAACGAGGTGAAACGCTCGGAGGGGTTTTCGAAGTTGTCGGCTTGGGAATCCCGCCGGGGCTGGGGAGTTTCGTCCAATGGGACCGGAAGCTGGACGGCCGGTTGGCCCGGGCACTCATGAGCATCCAGGCCATCAAGGGTGTGGAAGTGGGAATAGGATTCGAGGCGGCTCGCTTGCCGGGTTCGGAAGCCCACGACGAAATCTTCTATGAGAAGGCTTCGACATGGGGATTCTATCGGAAGACGAACCGAGCGGGTGGTCTTGAAGGGGGCATGACCACCGGCGATGCGCTGGTTGTCCGAGCAGCCATGAAACCTCTATCAACCCTGATGAAGCCGCTTCAGAGTGTGGACATTCGAACGAAGGAGCCGTTCATCGCTCAAGTCGAGCGGTCGGATGTGTGTGCGGTCCCGGCTGCCGGTGTGGTGGGCGAGGCGGTGGTTGCTTTCGAAATTTGCGAAGTATTCTTGGAGAAATTTGGGGGCGACAGCCTGGAAGAGACCCGGCGCAACTATGAGGGGTACGTTCGCCAGGTGAAAGAGAGGTGACCGCGGTGGACAAGACAATCTCACGATTCTGTTTCGGCTTGACCGCGCTTGCGGCGGGTGCTTGTACGGAAGTGATGGGTCCGCCGGACATGGTGCTGGAGGCTGATTCGGTGCAGGTGTCCGATGCGGAAGGGGATCAAGTTTCCTCCGGGGGCTTTGCGTTCTATGATGGCTGGAGCTACGTCGTAAACGTTCTGGCCTATAGGATCGTGGAGGAGCAGGATGCTCGAAAAGAGCCGGTTCCGACCATTAATCGTGACGGCGCTCGCATCCAAGTCCTTCCGGGTGTGCTCGTGGATCTCCACATGGACTATTTTTTCGTTTCGGATTGCACGCTTTTCCCCGCCGCGTCCTCCCTTCGCCAAGACGAGGAATACTGGCAGCTCTCTCAGGTCGGGGTCCAGAGCAAGGACTGCGCCATCCTGCTCCCCGCCGATCAGCTCGAGGCTCAGAAGAAGGGGGGCGCGTTGCCGGAATGCCTCCTGATGGGCATCGGGCCGGAGGACAACGGCAAGGTGGTCCTCGCGCGCACGGGACCCAACGGTCGGTTGATCCTGAAAATGCGATTTACAGACCCCGACCCGGACACCGATATTCAGGCGTTCTTTATGAAACTTCTCGCCATCTCCGGAGGCGCCTCGATGGCCTTCCAAATCCCCACGGAGGCCGGCAACGTCTGCGGTCAGACCGGCGGCGGGCTCGCACCGCCGCGGCTGCCTAGCTTCTTCCGGCGGCCTCCACCCCGGCTGAGATAGCGTAAACAAGTCGAACAGCGTAGGCTGGCGCCGTGGAAATCCGCGCTGTATCTTTGTGCAAGTCTTTCCGTCACAAGACAGGTGTAATCGAGGTCCTCAAGGGTCTCGATCTGTCGGTGGGCCAGGCGCAGGCCGTGGCCATCATGGGAGCCTCAGGGGCGGGGAAGAGCACGCTCCTTCATATTCTCGGTACGCTGGATCACCCCACCTCCGGAACGGTGACCTACGATGGCTTGGAGCTGAATGGCCGAAATGGCCAGGATCTGACCCGGTTCCGCAACGAAAATATCGGATTCGTATTCCAAGCCTTCTTCCTCCTCCCCGAATTTACGGCCCGGGAAAACGTGATGATGCCGGCATTGATCCGGGGCATGACTCCCGCGGAGGCGCAATCCACGGCGGAGGAGATCCTGCGGGCGGTCGGTCTCGAAAACAGGTCTCGACACAGGCCGGGCGAGCTTTCAGGCGGCGAGCAACAACGGGTGGCCATCGCGCGTGCGCTGATCCTGAAACCGCGGATTCTCCTGGCCGATGAACCGACGGGGAATCTCGATCAGAACACGGGGGCTGAAATCTTCGAGCTGCTGCGGAAACTCCAGCACGACGGCGGGATGACGCTCATCATGGCCACTCACAATCTCCACCTTTCGGCCAGGATGGACGTGGCTTACCGGCTGGAGGGCGGCAAGCTTCAGCCCGCCTGATCAGCGGTCGGGGGTCGGCGTTCAGAGGTCCGGAACCAGGAACCAGGAACCAGGAACCAGGAACCAGGAACCAGGAACCAGGAACTAGGAACTAGGAACCTTCCCACGTATACTTTCCAGCCATGCTGAAGGAACGTATCGCCGTGCTCATGAGCGGCGGAGTCGACAGCTCCGTCGCCGCCGCCCTGCTCAAGGAACAGGGACATGACCCTATCGGCCTCACCTACAACATCGGTCCCTCGCGAGTTCACGGAATCGCGGGTTCACGGGATCACGGTTCACGCTGCTGCGGCATGGACGACATGACCGATGCCGCGACCATCGCATCCCAACTTGGAATTCCCCACTATGTCCTCAATGTCCGGGATTCGTTCGCGCGCGGGGTCATCGGAGATTTCGTCGAGAGCTACCTGAAGGGCGAAACTCCGCTGCCCTGCGCCCACTGCAACACGCGGGTGAAGTGGGGAGAAATGGCCGATCGGGCCAGGGAGATGGGGGCGAGCCGCATGGCCACGGGGCACTATGCAAAAGTCGATTGGGATGCGTCGCGAGGCCGGCACGTATTGAAGCGGGCCATGGATCTTGAGAAGGATCAGTCCTACTTTCTTTTCGGCCTCAGCCAGGAGCAACTTGCGTCCGCGATCTTTCCGCTTGGGGACCTCACCAAGCCCGAAGTTCGTGAGCGCGCCGAGGCGTTGGGGTTGGTCGTCTCCGACAAGAAGGACAGCCAGGAGCTTTGCTTCGTTTCCTCCGGCCACTACTCCGAAGTCATTGCGCCTCACGCCTCACGCCTCACGCCTCACGCCGCCGGAGAGATTGTGGATGTCTCCGGCGCCGTCCTCGGCACTCACGACGGCTTCTTCAAATTCACCGTGGGGCAGCGGCGGGGTCTCGGACTGAACGGCGGACCTTACTACGTGAAATCCATCGATTCCGCCACGAGGAAGGTCGTGGTCGGCAACGCGGATTCCACATTGACCGACAGCCTGACGGCTCGTGATCCCAATCTGATCGGCTACGAGTCTTGGGAGTCAGTGGGGAGGGTTCGCGCCCGAGTTCGATACCGGCACAAAGGCGAATGGGGTTCGGTGCGATGGGACGGCCAAAGACTGAAGGTGGAGTTTGAAAATCCGGTTCGAGCCGTTGCGCCGGGGCAAGCCGTGGTCTTCTACCGCGAGGATGAAATCGTGGGCGGAGCGTGGATCACACCGGGATGAGCGTTCAGCAGTCAGCGGTCAGCCTTCAGCCCGAAGTCATCTGGAATAGCCACGTGACTATAGTCCTAGAGCTGAAAGCTGATTGCTGATGGCTGAAAGCTCAAACACAACGTTCACCGTCATCTCCATGGGCTGCCGCACGAATTATTCCGATTCCCAGGCGCTCAAGCAGAAACTGGCGGCCGAAGGGTTGCGATACGTTCCCTTCGCGCCGGGGATCCCTGCCGATCTGTATGTAATCAATACCTGCACCGTGACCTCCCGCGCAGACTTCGATTCGCGGTCATGGGTTCGCAAGGCGAAGCAGTGGAATCCCGACTCAACTGTTGTGGCCACGGGATGCTATGCGCAAATTCAGAGCGCCAAGCTTCTTGGGGCAGGTGCGGACTTGGTGCTCGGCAATCTGGAGAAGGATAGGATTGGAGAGGTTCTGCGCCTCGCTCTGGAGGACAGGCGCCCGGTCGTGAGCGAGAAAATCAGGCGAAAGGGTATTCCCTTCGCAACGGGGACGTCCGACGACCAGGATCGAACCCGGCCCGTCCTCAAACTCCAGGATGGCTGCGATCAGTGTTGCAGTTTCTGCATCATTCCCACCACGCGCGGGCACTCCCGAAGCCTCCCTCCGGACGCGGCGGTCGAGCAGTACAGGAGACTCGTCGGACTGGGCGCCCGGGAAGTGGTTCTCTCGGGTATCAATCTCTCTTCATATGGAGAGGACCTCGTGCCCCGAACAACGCTCGCGGACCTCCTGAACCGCTTCGAGGGGGAAAAAGATGGCGCCTGGATCCGCATCAGTTCGATCGAGCCGAGCGGATTGACCGAAGACCTTCTGGCGGTCATCCGGTCGAGCCGAAAAATTTGCCCCCATTTCCACGTGCCGCTTCAGAGCGGCGATTCGGAAGTGCTCGAGCGAATGAATCGGCCATATTCGATTGAAAAATATGAGGAGAAGATCCGCGCCCTGGCCAATGTCCGGATTGCGGCCCGGCGGGATGCCGGCCGTACTCTCGACGTTTCCGGTGGACAGGAAGTCCATGATAGCGGTGAGAGTGAAATGTGCATCGGCACGGATGTGATGGTGGGCTTTCCTGGGGAGTCGGAGGCGCAATTCGAAAACACCCTGCGCGCGGTCGAGGGCCTGCCTTTCGCCTACCTGCACGTGTTTCCCTATTCCGTACGTTCGGGTACCAAGGCAGCGAAAATGAAGGGCCTCGTCGACCGGAAAACGCGCCAACGCCGGTCCACAACGATGTCCCGTCTCGGAGATCGGAAGAGAACGGAATTCCTCCAACGGCAAGTGGGTTTCGTCCATGAAGCATTGGTCGAATCTCGCGGGAAACGGCCAGCAGAGTGGCGGGCCACGACGCGGAACTATATCCGGATGTCCTTCTCCGGTTCGGGCGATCTGCGAAATCGGATTGTGAAACTTCGGGGGTTGTCCGTTGAGGGCGTGCGTTTGCATGCAGCTATGGTTCATGAGGAATCTGGCCACTGAAGCGATTGTCCTCAAAGCGACTCCTTTCGGCGAGTCGGACCGTCTGGTCACTCTATTCACGCGCGAGGCCGGTCTTCTTTCGGCCATGGCCAAGGGTGCGCAACGGAGCCGGAAGCGTTTCGGTGGTACGCTGGACTCTCTCTCGAAAGTGCAGGCGATGGTCCAGTGGCGGAAATCGAATGCGATGCCGCTCCTCGCGGCGGCATCCCTCGTCGATTTTGGATTGGGCATTCGATCGGATCTGCGGCGTGTGGCCCAGGCTTCCTATATGGGCGAGCTCATTTGGCGTGGTTCGAAGCCGGGCGTGAGGATGATGGACCTCTACGATGCCTGTTGCCTCGTCCTCGGCCGACTGGCGGCGGAGGGACCGGAGCCGGATACTCTCGCGTGGTTTCTGCTGAAACTTCAGACCGCCCACGGCTATCGGCCCAAACTCGATGTCTGCTCGATCTGTCAGGGTCCCATCGGGGCGCCCAACGGAAATCGAGGGCCACGAACCACGAGCCACGATGAAGTGCCCATGAGCTACAAAAGCGGCGGCGTCGTTTGCTCCCGCTGTGCGGATCGTGCGGAAATCAATATGCAACTCCCCGTTGGCGCTCTCTCCTGGCTCCAGTCTCTTTCCAATCCCGCCGTCGCTGCTTGTCTCCCGTCGCCTCACGCCTCACCCTTCACGGCTAACGACTTGCGACTCACGGCTCACGAGCAGCGTGCTGCTCAGCAATTCCTCCACCGTTTCATTCTCTTTCATCTTGAGTTCCAACCCGCCTCATGGCGCTGGTGGCATCGGATCGTTGAAAGAACCGAGGCCTGAGGTATGAGGGCCGATGTGGATTCCTGCACTCAGTCCTCAGTCCTCGGTCCTGGGGGCTGGATATGAAAGCCAGGCTCGCCCACGCCTTCGCGGAGTCCATCCGCGAGGCAGGCTACCCCGCGCCGACTGGAGAAGAAACCGACCTTGTGGATCTCAGCCGCGATCCCCGGTTCGGCGACTGGTCCTCAGCTGCGGCTTTCTCCATTGGCAAATCGGTCAAGAAGAATCCTCGAGATGTGGCGCAGGAGTTGTCCAATCGCATGAAGGAAAAGACGGGCGCTGAAACCTGCGAAGTGGCGGGTGGGGGATTCGTGAATCTCCGGCTCCCCGCAAAGATCTGGCATGAAGAACTCTGGCGAGCCTACCAGACAGGGCCTGCATTGGGGAGAAATTCCGGTCTGGAGGGACGGAAGATCCTGCTGGAGTTTGTCAGCGCCAATCCGACGGGACCTCTCCATGTGGGTCATGGCCGCAACGCCGCGATCGGCGATGCCCTCGGGCGGCTCCTCGGTGCCGCCGGAGCCACGCTCCGGCGCGAATACTACGTGAACGACATCGGCGGCCAAATAGAAACCCTTTGCGCCTCCGTCCTGCTCTCCATGGGAATCGAGACGCCCATGTCTCAAGAGCCGGGAGTTGAACTCTACCGCGGTGATCACATCGATGGCCTGGGCGAGCGACTGAGGGAATCGCCCGAGGAATCGGCGACGGTCGAGAGCTTCAAGGCAGGGCGGCTCCCGTGGGCTGTACTTGTGGCAACGCTCGCGCCGGGTCTGGTCCAGGCGATGCTGGAAAACATCCGAAAGGATCTTGCCGAATTCAGAGTCCCTTTCGACGCCTGGCTGCATGAGAGCCGGCTTCAATCCCAAGGCGCCGTGCGTGAGGCACTGGCAAAACTACAGGAGGCGAATCTGGCCTATCCCAAGGACGGAGCCGTCTGGTTCAGGTCGACTCAATTTGGCGACGAGAAGGACCGCGTTCTCGTGCGGGAGACAGGCGTTCCGACCTACTTCGCCTCGGACATCGCCTACCACTTGGAGAAGGCCGGTGGCGACTGGACGGAGTGGGTAAACATTTGGGGGGCGGACCATCACGGCTACATCAAACGGGTGGCGGGCGCTCTGAACGCGATGGGAAAAGATCCGGAACGGCTCAAAGTCATTCTCGTGCAGATGGTGTCGTTGATCCGTGGCGGGCAGCGCGTGGAGATGTCCAAGAGGAAGGGTACCTACGTCACGTTGAGGGAGGTGTTGGACGAAGTCGGCGCGGACGCCGCTCGATTCTTTTATTTGATGCGGGAGGCGGACAGCCAGCTCGATTTCGACATGGACCTGGCGAAAACCCAATCGGACAAGAATCCTGTTTACTACGTCCAGTACGCTCACGCCCGCGTCGCCAGCCTCTTTCGGCACGCTACCGATAGGGGTCAGGGGTCAGAGGTCAGGGATCAGGAACCAGGAACCAGGAACCAGGAACCCAATCTGGCCTCTCTCACTTCTCCCGCCGAACTCGATCTCATCAAATGGTCCACCTACTTCCCCTGGATCGTCCTTGGAGCGGCGAAGGCGAAGGAACCGCATCGCATCGTCTTCTACCTCATCGATCTTGTGCGAAAATTCCACAGCTACTACAACGAGCAGCGGATCGTGACCGAAGACAAGGAGGGCAGTTTCGCCCGGCTGGTTCTGTGCCGGGTCTTCGGCACGGTCGTCAAGAACGGCCTCGAATGGATCGGCGTCTCCGCCCCGGAAAAAATGTGACCCCCCGAATGAAGTCATCCTGAGCGAAGCGAAGGATCTCTCGGATGAACCGAAAATGCGGTTTTCTATCGGGATAGCTTGTGATAAGATCATACCCGTGGGTATTAATATCGACGAAGTGATCGAGAAGGCATTGGAGTCGGCCTTCTCCCGTGCCCTCCAGCAGACCATTGAAGGCAAGGCGGAAATCCTCTTCAAGCGGGCATTCGAGAATGGTTCTCCTGTAGCCAGGAAGCTCGAACAGAAGATCGAAGAAGGATTTCAGAAGTTCTTCGAGAAAGGTATTCAGTGGGAGAAGAAGAAAACCGGTTTCAAGAAATGAGATCCTTCAATTCACGATTGACGATTCACGACCCCCAGGAAGGGGGAAGTGCCGCGGGAGGGCAGGAGCCCGGAGCGGCCGGTTCACGATTCAATGGCTGACAACATCGGTCGAACCAGTTCGCGTTACGAATTCAGCGCCGATCCGAAGCAATTCGCGCTCCTGCTTGGAGTCGCGGGCCTTTTCGTGGTCGTTGTTTTCTTTTCCGGAGTTCTTGTCGGGAACATCGTGGCGAAACGACAGGCCAGGCCAACGCTGGCATCGGCGACCGTGCCGGGTGAGGCGGGCGACAAGAAAAGCGGGGCGATCGACGAAGAGCGGATTTTGAAGGAGTTGGATGCCTCCGCGGCTCCGGAGCCGGGAATGGCGACTCCTCCCGTTGAGTCCGCGCCGCTCCCCATGGCCGAGCCTGAGCCACCCACCCGGGAGGCAGCTCCACCGCAGATCAAACGGGAGGTTGTGGAACTCACGCCTCCGCCGCCGGTCCGGAAACCGAAACCAACATTCGTCCCCTCCGTGAAACCCAAACCAGCTCCCTCACTTGCCACTCGCCACTCGCCACTCGCCACCGGCTCAAGCTACTACTCCGTCCAAGTCGCCGCCTTCCGGGAGCGGCCGCTGGCGGACCGATTCGCGAACAATTTGAAATCGAAAGCCTACGAAGCGTACGTTGTAAAGGCCAACCTGCCGAGCGGATTGTGGTACCGTGTTCGCGTCGGCAAGGTTACTTCCGAGGCGCAAGCCCAGTCCCTCCACTCCAAGCTCGTCAACCGCGAAAAACTCGCCGGCATCATCGTCCACGAAGGCCGGTAGCCCGCCTGCGGCCTTCACCAGGCTTGCTCGTGCCTGTTTGAAGCGTCCGGGTCTTCATGTCAGGATGAAAGGGTGAGCCGTCAAGATCCGAACCGGAGAGAACACAGCGCAAGACTGGAGGAACTGGCGCGGGCGTTCGCTGAAGCCTTGGTTCGGGACTGGAAAGATCGCCTCCTGTCCGTTGTGCTCTACGGCTCGGTCGCGCGTGGCGAAGCCGAGAAGCACTCGGACATCGATGTCTTGGTCACGGGTGATCCCATTCCGACGCCGTATGACCAGAGACTCCACCTGATCCGTTCCGCTGAAGCTTCCGTCGAGCCTCTGAAGTCCCGCCTCGTGGGCCAAGGTTACTTCGCCGAATTGGCCGTGCTGATCAAGCGAAAGGAGGACATCGACTGGCACACGCCGATCCTTCTTGACATCACGGAGGACGGCAGGATCCTCTACGACCGTGGTGACTACATGAAAATGACACTGGACGTGATCCGGTCCCGGCTGAAAGCACTCGGCTCGAAGCGAATTCACCTTCCGGACGGGACATGGTTCTGGGATCTGAAACCTGACTACAAGCCGGGCGACATCATCGAGATATGACCAATCACGAGATCTGGCGAAATCTCTTCTCACACGGCGAAGACATGATCCGAACGGTGGAGACGGCGCATGCGGACGCAAAATGGGCTCTTGCCGTCCGCTGGGCGCAGGAATCTTTGGAGTTGCTATTGAAGGGCGTCCTGCGATTCCTGGGGATCGAGACACCGAAAACGCATGATCCGGGCAAGGTCATTCGGTCGTGTCCCGCGCGGTTCTCCGGGTGGAGCCGGGAAGAGATGGACTTTGTGTGCGATCTGTCGGCGTTCCTGCGAGAGTATCGCGAACTGAGTTTCTGTGGTGACGAAGACAGGCATCTTCCACCCCAGGAGATCATCACCAGGGAAATGGCGAGGCGGGCCGTGGACGGGCTGAAGCGCGCCCATGCCCTTTGCCTTCGCATCCTGCCCTCCCGACCGGCGTGATCGCCGCGTCCGCGTGAACTGAAGCGCGAGGGCCGGCATCCGGTGGGGAACGCAGCCTCCTTGAGCCGGAGACGGACGGGAGCGAGGCGCAGAGGATCGACAAGATGGCCCGCGCTTTCCATTTGAGCCGTGACCGCACCGGGGAACGAAGCCGCTTGACCAATCAGACTAGACCTGTAGACTAGTAGGTATGAAAGCAAGAGAGATCGGAGCCTTTGAAGCCAAGACGCATCTCTCGGAGGTCTTGGAGGAGGTCCGAAAAGGCCGCGCGTACGTGATTACGAAACGAGGACGTCCCGTGGCCGAATTGCGCCCACCCACGCTGCCCGACCGCCGGCTCCGGTTCGGTTGCGACAAGGGACGGGTGGTTCTCGGCTCGGACTTCGATGCGCCCCTTGACGACATGAAGGAGTATTCAAAGTGAGAGTGCTCTTGGACACGCATGCCTTTCTATGGTTTGTAACCGGGGACAGGCGATTGAGCCGTCCGGCGCTCCGCGCCTTGGAGAAGAAGGGGGACGAGATCTTTCTCAGCGCGGCGAGCGTGTGGGAAATTGCCATCAAAGCGAGCTTGGCTCGGCTCGTGCTGCCGGCGCCCGTCCGAGAGTATGTCGCCGAGAAGATGGAGCAGGGTCTCCGTCTCCTGCCGGTGGAGTGGTCCCATGCTGCCGCCGTGGAGAAACTGCCGTTCCATCACCGCGACCCGTTCGACCGATTGTTGGTGGCGCAGGCCTTGGCCGAAAGCATGCCGATGGTGACGGGCGACCGGACCTTCCGCGCGTACGGTGTCGAAGTGATCTGGTGAGAGAGCCGCATCCCAAGCTGCTGGATTTCGCTTCCCACCGGTCATCCGCCGTCCCGATGGCGGCCTCCGATTGGCGCTTGACACACATGTGGGTTTTTGCCAGTATTGCCCTGAATGGGAGGAAATTCTATGGTGAGATCGCGAATGAGCCGCAATTCAATCATGACCGGTGTTAGTATTTCCAAAGGGAGCCGAAGTGGTTTCACCCTGATCGAGCTCCTCGTCGTCATCGCCATCATGGGAGTCCTCTCCGCAATCGCCATTCCGCAGTACCTCGGATATCGCGAAAGAGCGAAATCCGGTTCGCTGTTGCTGTCTGGGAATCAGGCGCAAAAGTGGGTTCAGGGCTGCATGGATGCTTTTGCGGCAGGTCAGGTTCCAAAGACGCAGACGGGGGCAGCCGCCGGAATTCTGAATGCGGCGGCGTGCTGTGCCGCCTATGGCACGGCGACGTACTGGGATAGTGGCGCTCCACTACCTCTTTCGCCCTTCTCGGGCAGTTCGGTTTCCGGCGCTTGCCCGGCAGTAGCCGCAAACACAGCGCTGTTTGGAGTGGCCGCGGCTCAAGGCAAAGTTGCACTGATTCCCGCGCCACCCGCATGCGCGGTCACGGTCACGAACTGTGTGAATGGTGTGGTTGCGGTCCAGACTTTTATCGCCTCCAGCGATTGATCCGAACATCAGGTAAGTTCCATCCAATCGGTCAATGATTGGCTGGGTCGAGGGATTCCGGCTGATTCCAAGTCGTAGTTTCAGTTCGTTTCTCCCGCTGCCTGGGTTTCTCATCGCTCTCACGATCCTCGCCTCATGCATGTTGCTCGGTTTCCCAAGCTATCGGGCGTATGCGGTCCGCAGCCGCGATGCAAGCGCCCAAGTCGATGCTCGGGAACTCAGGGTGGCAGAGGAACGGTTCTTCGTCGATCACGGCGTCTACACGAGCGACTGTGCCGCGCTTTGCGATAATTCCTTTGGATTATCAAAAGCGGGTACTCAGTGGTTGAGTCTTGAAATCGAGCCTTCAGAGACGGGTAGGCCTACTTACACTGCGAAGATTTCTCATCCTCGCGGCACCCGGATCTACACGGCCACCCCGGAAGGAATTTCAGAACAGCCCTGCGGGCCGGATGCCGCGCCGGGCTGTCTGTCGGGTCCCGGAAAATGCGTGCCGGTGAACGCCCCCTGCTCATGTGGCTCCTCCCTCCCAGACCGGCCCGCTTGCAAGTTCTAGAGGCATGGAGTAAGGTGGGCAAGATGAAGCGGCTCCTGCTTGGGTTCACTCTCATCGAGCTCCTCGTCGTCATTGCGATCATCGGGGTGCTGTCTGCCATCGCCACTTCCTCGTATGTAGGCTATCGTGCGCAGTCCAGAAATGTTGGTTGCAATGCCGATGCCATCAAGTTCGGCGTGGCGAATGAACAGTACTTCAGCTTGAACATGAAGTACATCCCTACTGTGGGTCAGTGCAATCTTCTGTGCACAAACTCATTCCTGGCCTCCAAGATCCAGGGCACGAGCTGCGCAATAACCTACGTTCCCGCCCCGGCGGCCAACCCCGCCACGTACACGGCAACCCTCTGGCATCCCAACGGAAATACAAAATACGGGATTTCATCAGGCTCCTCCAACATAACGGCAACGGCGTGTGGAGGCGCGAATTGCGGCGGAGCGGGCATATGTCCGAACCTCGCAGGGTGCTGCTGCCCAGGCCAACCCCCGGGCTGCCCCGCCTGCTATTAGTCCAAGATCCGTCTTTTTTTTCAATACCACGGTTCCAAGCAACGAATGCTGTCCTCTGCCATCGTAACCTACTGTAATTCCATAAGTTCCTGGACCTTGCGAGACGGGCTGGCACGGTTCTTGTTATCTCTCATGGCATTGTGAAGGTTGAGACTGTTCCTAATATCGGACCCAAGGGCGGTTTTTCGCTCGTCGAACTCCTCGTTTCCATGGTGATCCTTGCCGTGGGCCTCACCGCCACGGCAACGGCGCTCCTTCGTATCCAGCAGAGCGTGCAGATTGCGTTCCATCAGTCTCAGGGCCTGCACATCCTCAATGAATTGCTCATGCAGGTCTCTACCGTCAACTCTGCCAATAACCCCGGTATCGGTTTCTCGGTGACTCAGAACGTGCCGCTGGTGGACAATTTCTTCAATAGGGCCGGTGCCGGTACGTTCACAACCAATCCCCGGATGGATGCAGGGAGCGGTGGCCTGACATGCACAAGCGCCAACACGACCGTCCAGAATTGCCTGTTCAAGTTCTTCAATACACAAACGAACCAGTCGGAGAATATCATCAATGGCAACAACGCACTCGGAACCTGCCCGGTCGGTGGGCCTATCAATACAACCTGTTATGACCCTGACCGGCTGGACCAAGACACCACCCGCTATAGGATTTCCTGGGCGATTACCAACAGGGCCGATAGCGCCGGCATCGGCGGCAATGTGCAGACCTATAACGCTTGCGAAGGGGCTACTCCGGGGCAGAATATTCTCGCCCGGCAAGTGACGCTAACGGTGCAGTGGCAAGAGCGGGGGCAAACCTACACCAAGTCTCAACCGCTTTTCCTGGGCTGCTGATGGGAAACAACTTGAAGCAGGACCGCGAGCCACGGATGGGATTCACGCTCTTGGAACTCCTGGTGGTGATGGCCATTACGGGAATCATAGCGGCCGCCAGCATGGCCATGTTTGCCGCCTTCAACCGCACCTACCGGATGCAGGCCAACATTCGCCGCGCCCAGCAAACCATGGCCATCGTGGGAAACCAGGTCATCGAGACCATCGCCAAGGCCAGTGGGGGGTTTCAGGGGTCGATGACGGTCGTAAATACGTCGAACTGTGGCGGCAACCCCTGCAGGCGGATGGGATTCGAATACTCGGTCAGCAAGACGGCGGGGGAGATGGGGGTGGCCAACACCACTGCCCATGTGGTCCAAGCGAAGGGAACCGTGAACTTCGGCGCGCTGACGACTGGAACAGGCTATTGGTGCCTCGCAAGGACGGCGACCGGGAATTGGGCGGGAAATTGCAACATGGATGGGAATGGCAGTTGTCAGACGTCCGATCCCGCCGCAGATTACTTCTGCCGCGGCAACGGCAGGGTGGGAGGGGCGCCGCTCCCCTCCGGAACACTCCAGTTCCGGAATATCCAATTCAATTGCTACACGAACGACAACCTTCCCGTCGCTTGCAATGCCGGCACGCCCAAGCGAATTGAGCTGGTCGTCCAGGCGAGGGTCTGCGTGGAAACCGGCTGCGCCTCCGCTTTCGTCGCGCTTCCCACCCCATCCCCGGCCGGGAGCGGCTGGCTGGATCAAACGTGGGCGTCCTCGCAGGTTATCCTCAATGATTTCCAAACCCCTGGCGGCGGGAACCGGAGGCCCTTCTGATGTCGGCGAGAGACACCCTCGGGAATCAGAAAGGCTTTGTACTCATCCTTGTGCTCATGATGCTGGCCGTGACCACCGTCATGATGACCGCCGCCGGAGGGGAAGCCGTTCACTGGCACAAAACCATTAATGCAGAGCAGGACAAGATGTTCGGCAAGAGCAACCGGCTCTCCAAGATGGCCGCGATTTCCATGATCTATAGTCGCCTGATGGGGTCCCACAAGTATGCGAGTGGGGAAACGCAGACCGGATTTCAATCGGCGGTCAATTACATCCAAGGCAAGCCCAAGAGCGAGTATGCAAGTAACCTCGTTGCCAGCGGAAACGGTCAGACGTTCACCGATCTTACAGTCGGTGTCAATCTGAGCGGGACGACCAAGAACTTGGGGAATGGATTCCTGATCAAGTGCGACCAAGACGTCGAGAATTGGAGGAACTCGGAGGGGGGGAACGTGAGCGCATCCTACCGGGTCCGAAATTCAGTCGATATCCGGAAACCGGCCGACCCGACGCTTAATCCGGATCCGGATGCCGGGACCATCATGCGTACGCTGCTGGGAATAGGTCTCACCGTGGAGATCTGCCGCCAGGACGGGTGCAGCGAATCCTTGACCGCTCAATCCTGCGACGTCGTGTTCACCATGGCTTTCCTTTCCCCTTTCGATTACCCGATCTTTATCGAAGAAACATTGACATGGGGGTCGCCGGCGGGCGCCACGATCAGTTGGGGTGATTTCACGGTGGACCGCGGGATGGCCTACTTCGGCGCAGGCGCCGAGGATCCGAACGATCTGATTGCTCTCGGGGAAGTGTTCCACACTCCCAAAGAAAAGGACAGAATCGCTTGCGATCCTGATACAACTTCCAACTGCGTGTTCGACAACAACAGCGCCACCGTCCACGGCGGGGACTGGCCCCGTGTTCTCAACGGGTCTCAGGAGCACGACATCGACAACCACGTGATGAAGATTCCCTTCCCGGAAGCCTGCAAGAAACCGCCCGACAGCGTCGGCTCCATCGGTAAGGAATGCTACAAGCCTTTTACCGACCTGATGAATTGCATCGATAACTGCAAGAACCCTCCCGGTTGCGGGACCCGGTTCGACAACGGCGGAATCGACGGGATGATTTCCTGCAAATGGGACGACAACAGTAACGGGACGATCGAATACAGCGAGCCTTACACGGACGATACGACGGTGGCTTCCATCGGCGCCGGCTGGGCGTGGACCGCCGCCCTTCCCACCTTCAATGGCAACGTCTCCGACTCCAATGCGGGCTCCGTGCCCAACATCAGTCTCGGGTGCTCGTCCAACACGACTTGGGCGACGATTTTCGATCCGCTCTGCCTGACGGGCGACGGCGTTATCAGCGGGAGCAACACGATCCAAAACTTGATCATCAACGGCAACTTGGACGTGACGGGCAGCGCGAACCCCTGCACCTGCCCGATCCTCGGGACCACCACGTGCAACGGTCAGTGCAAGTGCAACCCCTGCTCAAGCTGCAACGGTTCGTGCGGCCTCGCCGACCTCTTCGGAACCGGCTGCAACCTGACCAATCCGACGTGTTGTATCCCGTGCATCCCCGGCTGCATCCGGGATGTCCACTGTGGTTACAATGTAGGGGGCACCGTGGTGGTGAAGGGCAACGCGCGGTTCCGGAACCATTTCAAGTTGAACCCGGGCAGCCGGCTCTACGTTTTGGGAAATCTCGAAGTGTACGACGCGAACCTTTCAGATGAGATCCGCCTCTGCACGATTCTGCCATGCTTGGAAGGGCAGCTCATGTCCCTGGGCGTGGGGAAATACGACTTCCATGTTTGGACCAAGGAAAATAGCATGATCTATGTGCGGGGGGATGCCTTCATCAAGGGCGCCGATGTTGGCCCGCTGACGGAAGCGACCCTCATGGGCTATCAACTGATCTGCTCGATCCTCAATCCGATCCTCGGCCTGTTCGGGATTTCGTGTCCGACCTCGTCGCCCTATATGCTCCTCGGCCCGAGGCCCAATTTCGGGGGAGAAACCAACCTGGCGAACACGATCAAGGATGATTCGCTCATCTTGGTGCGCGGGCTAACCCCCACCGTGCGCGACACCAACGCCAATGGCAACCTGGCGGATGAGAACCCCCAGACTCCGGAGGGGAATAATCTTGGAGATCCGGGTATCTGGGCCCCCAACAACTTCACACCGGCCAACTCCGCCTGGCACTCCGTCGGCCATTACAAGTGGAAGACACGGGACCTGCATGATCTGGTCCTCAAGGCCGGCGGGCGGACCAGGATGGACCTTCACCCCGGAAGAGTCTCCGATGCATCCGTGGCCTACAACAATAACACCCTGGCCGCACGGGGAGACCTCTGTTGCCACGCCCCATGCAGCAAAGGGTCGGGGACCACCGATCCCATCGATTTTGCGCTGGACATCAGCGAATCGAGGAAGCAGGCGATTCAAATGACTCCCATCGGATCGCACGTGCACCGGCACGCCTTTGACAGCAATGCGGCCAACACCAGTGACAACGATTCCAACATGTGCGCGGCTTTGTCGTTCCCCGCGGCCCCCAACAACTGCCTGGCCTGGCAGCAGGACCACGAAGCCGAACAGTATTTCGGCCAACCGAATAACAACAACTTCACGTACTGGAACGGTGGTGGCTGGGCCGCCTCGGCGCCGATCGGAGGCGGTTGCTCAACGAATACGCTTAACGCCAATTACTGGGGTTACTCCCAGCCGGTGTTCAAAGGTCACGCCGATCTCGAACTGTGGTCCTACGGAAGCCCCTGCATCATCGGTCTCCCATACCAGAACATGGCCGTGTACGGCACGATTTTCTCCATGGGAAGCATCGCCACCAACCAGACCTTGGTGGGGCTGGGAAACATGGTGTCCATGGGCCCGCAAGTTTACCCGGAGCACATGAGCTCCATGCTGGTGAATGACAACAATGTGTGCGACGACGGTTACAGTTTTGCGAAAGACAAGGACCACAGCCTGATCGTGGTGGCCGGCGGCGACCTGTTTACCGCCCAAGGGTTGGGCATGGAGAGCTTCGTGTGCAGTGGAGTTGATTTCAACTCCATTTGCGCCTTCCTCCTGAACATCGGTTGCTTCAACACCGGCATGTTCGACGGCAAGGCCAACTACGGCGTGATCTATTCCAACGGGAAGGCCGGGTACGAAGAATCTTCGATCTTCAACGCCAATGCGATCCGGTCGAACGGAAACCTGATGGTTCGGCATATGGTCTCTCCCACCGACGTGTTCGACAGCCTTGAGGGATTCTGCAATTTCTTCGGGTTCAGTTGCACCGTCTACAACGAGCCGTGCATCAAGATCAACGAACAGCTCTGCGGCGGCGCGGACTGCCGGTACGACGAGAAGCTCCAGCAGTTGGGATTCCCGATCCAACAACTCGTTCAACTCGTTCAAGTCATCTCGAATTCGCCCCTATAGAAGTTTGAAACGCAGCCGTCTGATTCTGGGGGTGGTCGCGGCCGCGGTGGTGGTCGCCATCGGCATCTATCTCGCCCAGCGGGCCGTTCGCGAAAGGGGGGAAGCGCCGCCGGTGGCCCAAGCTCCCGCGAAGCCGGCAGGGGAGCCGTCGGCCGTCCCGCCGATGACCCCCATCCCGACGCCGCCTAGACTCCCCGCGGGCGGAGGAGAGGCAGTGAAAAAACTCATGGAGCGCCCCTTCCCGGAGAATCTGGATCAGGCGTCTCGGGACGTGGAGAGAGACATCCGGGAGGCGTACAAGCAGACGACCGGAATGCTGCCGCAGCAGGTGGCCGCCTCCATGGGCGAGAGGGACCCGGAATCACGCCGAAAGATGCTGGAGACATGCAAAGAACTGGAACGGCAAAATCGGGAAGTCCCACAGCGATACGCCGATTCCCTGGCAGAGTGGAAGCGGATGGAGAAGACTGCGCCGGAGGAAGCCCAGAAGGCCAAGGGCGGACTCTACATGAGTCTCTATCTGAATCGGCTGAACCATGAATACTGCAAGGGGATTCTCAGGCAATAGAGCCGTTGGAGGTTTCTGCGCGGCTGCCTACGGGGTGTACTTGGTCCTGCTGCACCCCGATGTGGATTGGGGCGATTCGGGTGAGTTGATATCCGCCGCGCATCTCCTGGCGCCGGCGCACTTCCTGGGCTATCCCCTCTATGTGATCCCCGCCAAGTTCTTTGCGCTCATGCCCCTGGGCTCCGCGGCCCTCCGTGTCAGCTGGTTTTCGGCACTCCTGGGAACCGCCACCTTGGGGGTGCTGATGATGGCGCTGATGCGATCGATCGGAAATCGAGAGTCCGGCTTGGCCGGGCGGATGAAACCGATGGTGCTCTGGGCGGTGGTCGGCCTGCTGGCGGCCGTGGGTCTCTCCCATGCCTTCATGGGCCAATCAATCCAGGCGGAGAACACACTGCCTGCCTTGCTCCTCTTGGCCTTGGGCCTCTGGTGCCTGCATGGGTCTGCCGGCGCCCACAGAGTGGGTTACGCCGTTTTCTCGTTCCTGGCCGCGTACCACCCGGCGCTCCTCCCCATTTCGCTCCTGGGCGGAGGCGTTCTGGCGTCCGGTTTCCCCAATGGCCGGCGACTCAGGGAGTTCGGCTTGTACATGGCCGTTCAAGCGGCCGCCATGAGCGTGAATCTGTTCCTCCTCGTCCGGTCCCAAGCCTCCGTGCCGCTCTCCTATGCCTTCGCGCGAACTCCCGCCGATTGGCTCTCTACTCTCCAGACCGGTTTTCGGAAATACTACGGCTCGGACCTTGTCCCCGTCCTGGCGGTCGATCGCGCCTCGGACTCCATCCAGGTCTTCCTCCCGCAGTTCGCCGCTGTGGTCACACCGCTGGCGCTCTACGGACTCTATCGATTGATTCGTCGCTATTTTCGACTCTCCGCCCTGATGATTCCCATGCTCATTCTTTTTTCCGCGTTGGCGCTTCTCAATCCTTCCCAAGAACGCGAGGGGTACTCGCTGCTGATCGTCGTGGCGCTCCTGTGGCTGACGGGAGCGGGGCTGGTGGGAATCGCCTCCCTCCGGTGGAGACGTCCGGCCCTCGCCGCCGTACTGCTCATCGGGGCGGGCGGCTGGCTCGCAGCCGCCTTCAACGTGTACGATCTTGCGAGAAAGGGAGTCTCCCAGAGTGAGATCGCCCGGCGGCTGGGGGAGGAGATTCTTGCGGAACTGGAAGGACGCGCCCTGTATGTCGCCGCAAATGAAAGGCTCGCCCTCGTGACGGAGTACATCCAGTTTGTCGAATTGCGCCGGCCGGACGTGGTGCTGGCCTATCTCCCGATGTTTTTCACCGAGGGCGGGGCCCGACGGGTGGAGGAGCGGCACCCGGATCTCCTGCCGCCTTTGGTCCGCCTTCCGGCGGGCCAGTTCTCCTGCGCCCTTCCCCTGTGGGACGTATACGTCTCGCAGCTCGTCGCCCGAAATATCGCTCGATTTCCCATTTACACGGAGACCCATGCCGCATGGAGCTTCCCATCGCAGGTGGACGCACGGACGATGTCTGCATTCGTGAGGACGGGGGTTCGTGATTTCCGGGAGTACATCTACCTGGCGGCGGACGGTCTGACGGAGCAAAACCTTCCTTATCGATTCCTCCCCTCCAACCCAGTCGGAGGAAAGGAGTTTTCCAGGCGCGGGTTCCTGTACGCTTTTGGCGGGCCGGTGGCGCCGATTACGAAACGGAAGCTGCTTCGGATTTGGGAGACCGACCGCACCACACCCATCGACGAAGAGGTCTTGACTCAGACGCTCTACCAGTGGGCCGCCTATGACTTTGCCAAGGGGCGTTTGAGGGAGGCGGTGGACGGCTATCGCCTGGCGGGCTCCTCCTATCGAAGGACCACTTGAAAGGCTACCGTACCCTCGTCCTGCTCATAGTGCTCACCACCGTGGTCCTCATCGCGGCGGTGGCCCTCGGCATCCGGTCCCGAAGGGCGCTGCAGTCACTTCTCCCGGCAGCCACCCCTTCAATTCCGGCGGAAGCCCCCCGTCTGCCCAGTGCGCGGGCGCCCTCGGCTTCAACCCCTCAGGCGGATTCGACCCGGCGGACCTGGCCCGTGAGTGAGCCGGAGCCCGAGGGGCGAACGCAGGCGCCCGTCCCCGCGGAAGGCCCGGCCCCGGGGTCGGCCCCTCGCTGGGTCGTTCCGGGCCCCCCGGCCCCCTTCAGTCTCCCCACGGTGGACTGGGAGGCGCTCATGAACTTTATCGAACGCAGGATCGGCGAAACGGACCTGCGCTCCATGCCGCCGCCCGAACCCACGGATGCGGCACTGACGCAGCTCGGGGGACGCCTTGAAGCCGTGGCCAAGAAGGTGGTGGATTCGGACACGGGTCGGGACTTGGTTGAGTATTACAAGAGCCTGGTCACCCTCGGCAGCATGCCGAGGGCATCCAATTTCACGGCCACCTTGAAAAAATCTCATGAAAAGTTCTTGGAGGAGGAGGCGGGTAACTACATCAATGTCTCCCAGTACTACAAGCAGATCGGCAAGAACATCGGGCCGGATTGGGAAAGACTCAAAGAGGCCAAGCTGAAGCTCTGGGTGAACGCCTACGTCCATCTGCTGGCCGCGGACCTCGCGGCTTCACAAGGACAGTAATCCTCTCCCGGGTACCTTGATCCTTCCGTTCTGGATCGTGCTGGGCGTGGTCTTGCGCCTCCTCGTCGTGCCTCCTGAACCCGGCTTCGATGAGGTGTGGAGGCTTCTTTCGGCCGAAGCACCATGGCCGGATCTCTGGAAACGATCGTTGCTCCTGCTCGGAGGCAACCCGGCCTACCCGGCCTTCTTGAAACTGTTTGGAATTGTCGACGAGGTCTCCCCCTGGAGTCGCTGGCCTGGAATCCTCGCCTTCATGATGGGCATGTGGATGGCTTGGAGGATTTTTCGCCGTTGGTTCGGAAGTCGCATCGCCCAATGGACACTGGTGGCCCTCGCGCTAAGTCCCTTCCAAGTGTTCCACGGTGTTTCGTTGAAGGAGTATTCGATCCTTCTGCCGGTCACTCTCTTGGGGACCTGGCTGGGATGGGAAGCCGCGCAGCCCGGCGGCAGGCGAGGGTGGACGTGGTGCGCGCTTGCCGCGACGGAGGTGCTTGGAGTCCTTCTCGCGTTGCCCACGGCGTGGTTCTGGCTGGCCCTCGGAATCGCTCAGGTGATCGTGCATGGCGTGCGCGGATTCCGATGGAGAAGCTGGATGGCGGCCCATGCCCCGGCCGCCCTGCTGGCGGGATGGACCATTGCTACGTGGAGCCAGGGCTACCTGCCAGGTTTCCTCCATTTCGGCGGAACCGTCCGAAACGACGTCCTCAAATGGGCGACAGACCTCGTGGTGTACGTGCAGGTGTGGGTGTGGGATCCGCCGGCCCGCGTTCAACTGGGGCTCAGGGGAACCCCGCTCCCCGGAGGAGTGTTCACGGCCTATCACCTCCTTTGGTTCCTCAAACACATCCTGCCATGGCTGCTCGGACTTCCCATCCTTCTCCTCGGCTTCTTCGGCTGGCGGCGCGGCGCGCCCGTGCAACGGAGCAGCGGAGTTCTTGGATGGTGCTTCATGCTTGCCGTGGGCCCCGTTCTCGCCTACGGGATCTTTTTCGCGATCCTCGGACATCCCCATCTCATGTACGCTCGGGTATTTTACGGCTCATCCCCTTGCTTGTATGTGCTTCTTTCAATCGGCGCTGCCCGGTTGAGTGGAGGCGCGAGGTGGGTGATGGCGCCCATCTTGGGCGCCGCCGGAATATCTCTGATTCTGATGAGCTTGGGGAGACATCCGGACCAGGAAAGGCCGCTCGGACCGACTCTTCGAAAGTGGGCGTCGGAGCTCGGGAATGGCGAGGTCGCCGCCGTTTTCCCCTCGGAGGCCTTTCCGTATGTGCGAAAACTCCTCCCGGAACCGGCTCGAGACAGGATCCGTCCGACGGAGATGAGGGCCGCGCGAGCGGACCTCTCCTGGGGGCCGACGTTGGTCGACCCCCGATACATCGAGGACTTGTCCTCCTGGAGGGATCCGGATGTTCGTTGGCTCCTGGTTGTCCCGTGGGCGCTCCATTGGAAGGATCCGGAATTGTCGAGCCTGCAAGACGGGCCGGTCGAATGGGATCTCACCGTCGAGAGACCCAACCTTCGCATCTACCGCCGTCGACAGCTGGGGATGCCATGAAGCGCGCGGCCCTGCTCGTGGTTCTCTTCATGTTGGGAGCCGGCGCGCGCGCGTTGTGGCTCCGGAGGGAGCCGACATTCGATGAGGTGTGGCGGCTTGAGGCGGCGAAAGCAAATGGGAGCGCCCTGTGGGGCGCCTCGGAGAAGCTGTTGGGTGGGAACGTCTTGTACCCGGCGGCCCTGAAGCTGTTTGGGATCAGGTCCAAGGAAGGAGTGCGCCCCACACTCGTCATGCTGGCCGCCTTGAGCGCATCGATGGTCATGAGCTACCTCGTCTTCCAATCCATGTTCGGACGGAGGGTGGCCACGGGGACGACGGCGCTGGTGGCCCTAAGCCCATTCCAGGTTGTCCATGGCGGTGAGCTGAAGGAGTATTCCCTCTTGCTCCCCTTCGCGCTCATGGCGGTCTGGGCGGGTTGGGGGTCATGCAGACCCAACGTGCGCCATCGGACATGGGTGCTCCTGTCCCTCTCAGAGACCGCGTGTGTGGGGTTGGCACTGCCCTCCGCCTATTTCTGCGCTGGATTGGGGCTGACTCAAGCGGTACTGGGCGGACGGGGTCTGTCGTGGACGAAATGGTTTCTGGCCCATCTCCCCCCCGCGCTTCTGTGCTTGAGCCAAGTCTGGGGCTGGCCCCCCGGCTATGAACGAGGTTTCCTGAACTTTGCCGTGAGCATGGACAATGGCCCGTTGAAGCTCGCTTCCGACGTGCTCTTCAACGTTGAGTTCTGGCTTTGGTCTCCCACCGTCGTCGAATGGCAACGGCTCTCGCATGAGCCGATGTTCGGAGGACTCGTGAATGCCGGTGCCTTCGTCCGGTTCCTCAGGGATGTCCTTCCGTGGTTCTTGGGACCTCCGGTGATCTTTGGAGCGATCGCTGGGGTCGTCCACTCTGGTCGCGGCCATGAACGGGAGGGGGGGAGGGCCGCGCTGTATTGCGGTCTCGTATCATTCATGCCGATCATCGCATACTTCGCCATCTTCGCGATTCGCGGCGCCCCACACCTGTTCCACCCTAGATCCTTCATGGCGGTAACTCCGGCGCTATACGCACTTCTTGTTCTTGGACTTCTCTCGCTCTCCGGATTAATGAGAGGGATCGCTCTTGGTGCCCTTGTGTGCGGACTGTTTCTGTCCTTGGCTCTCTTGCTGACGGGGAAGCATCCATCGCTTCTTCCCGATGCACGCCCCCTTCTCAACCGGGCGTACGAGGGGATGGGAGAGGGGAATGACGTGTGGGTGTACCCAAGCGAAGCCTATCCCTACGTGCTGCATCTTTCTCCCCCACCCGTACGCCCCCGGTTGCATCCCCTCAACCTCGATCCCAGACGGACGCGACCGGGTTGGGTCCCGACGCTCTTTAACGGCGCGTATCAGGAGGATTTTACCTTACTGGAGGGGGTGGCGGGGAACCCAGGGCTTATGGTAGTCACTTGGGCCCTGTACTGGCGAGATCGGGACTTGAAGCGGCTCGAGACGACACTCCACGGATGGGATCTCGTGGAGTCCCAACCCAACCTCAGATTCTACCGGCGCCTCAGCTCGCCCCGGGGGAGCTAGGTCGGGAGGGGAGTGCGGTGGGGCCTGAAGGATCCTCAGCGCGGCGGGATTGAGGTTTCCGCGGTCTTTCAGAAGCATGAGCTTCAAAGTGGTCCAAGCCAGTTCGGGGAGGTGGGATTTCCGTGGATGATGGCGGACGATTCCCAGGAGTCGGCGGGCGTCCAGGTAGAATTCCCGGTAGGCCTCGGCCTGAAGCCGGTACAACCGATCCGTCGAAATCGCGCTCAGATTGAATCGTGAATGAAAGTACTCGAAATCCCTGAACGAAGGCTTCTGTGCGCCGGGCTGGATTCGATACCAGTCCCCGAGCGCCGTTCCCGCAAAGGGGGTGACGATGAAAAACATGGCCTGGGTGAGCGGCGACCGGACGGCGAAGTCAATCGTCGATCGGATCTCATCCTCGGTCTCGGACGGGAAACCCAGCATGAAGAAACCGTTCGTGAAAATACCGAGTCTCACCGATTCCTCGATCGTCCACTTCACGCGGTCCAGCTTGAGGTTTTTCTTGATCATGAGTTGCAATCGGGGCGTGACCGTTTCCACGGCCACGCAGAGGTACTGACAGCCGGCCTCCTTCGACTTTTCGAGGAACTCACGGTCCATCCGATCGCAGCGGAGGCCGTTGGGAAAGTGAATCGCCGTCCCAGGACCGCGGGAAGCGATCCCGTCCAGAATGGTCTTGCCTCGACTCAGATCCCAGTTGAAAATATCGTCGACGATTTCAAAGTCCTTGATGCCGTAGCGTCCGATGATCTCATCCACTTCGGCGAGCACGTTGTCCGGAGATCGGGGGCGGAAGTCCTTCCCGAAGTTCTCGTGGCAATACGTGCATCGGTACGGACACCCGCGCGAGGTGAAGAGGGCCATGTAGGGGCGACGGCCCATGGTGCTCATGCTCTTGAGGCTCCCATAGGCATGCACGTCAACCAGATCCCACGCCGGGAAGGGAAGGGCATCTAGGTTCTCAATGGCATTCCGGCGCTTGGAGAAGAATACTCCTTTATCCCGTCGGAAGGCGATTCCATCCGTATCTTCCGGTCGCCCTCCTCCGAACCACTGCTCGACGAATTCGTGGAAGGTTTTCTCGCCCTCACCGATGCACAGGTAGTCGATCCGAGGGTCGGACAGGACTTCCCTGGGGTAGGACGAGGCGTGCGGACCCCCGACGATCACGGGAGTATCCGGGCAGCAGGCTTTGACTTGCGCCGCCGCCCAGTGCATCGCCGTAGCCTCGGCCGTCAGGGCACTCAACCCAACCAAGTCCGGTCTGAAGTCACGCAAAGTGTCGACCAATTCGCCGTACGGATGCTGATCGTAGCCAACATCGACAATTCGTACTTCGTGATGCGAATGCAGCCTCAAATAGGAAGCGAGATACATGAGCCCGAGAGGGGGCGTCATTCCGAAATTGTTGGGCGTGAGATAGCGCGCCTTGGCAAGTAGAATTTTCCCCACTTCAGGAATCAAAGTACCAGATCGACGCAATGTTGACAAGGCCGTGTTCCAATGCCTGCTTGACGATGATAGGCGTCTATGATGTGATCTAAGGGTGCGCGTTCTCTTCGTTTTTCGGAATTCGGAGTGGCTTGGAATCGAGTATCTTTCGGCGGTCTTGAAACGTGCGGGCCACGAAACGGCCCTGCTTTACCACCCAGGGTGCGGCGAGGTGGAACGTGAAATCCCCTGGCTGGACAAGCTCCAATCCAGGCTGGGGATCGAACGGCTCATGTTGCGGCGAGCCGACCGTTTTGAACCCGACTTGATCGCCTTCTCATCCACAACCACCTTGTTCCCATGGGTGAAAAAGATGTCCAAGTACCTTAGGGATCGGCTCCAGGTACCCGTCTTGGTGGGTGGAATCCATCCTACCGTGGCCCCGGAGCACGTCCTGAAACATGACGGTATTGACATGCTGTGTCTGGGTGAAGGTGAGAATGCCATCGGCGAACTAGTGGACAGCATGTCCAGAGGTGAGTCTCGGACCGACATTCCCAACCTGTGGTTCAAGCGCGGGGAAACCATCATACGCAATGAGATCGGTCCACTGATCCAAGACATGGACAGCCTGCCCTATCCGGACAAGGACATCTATCTGCCCTATGGAATCATCCAGAATCGACTCCATGTGATGACATCCAGGGGGTGCCCCTACTCGTGCTCGTACTGCTTCCACAGCTACTATCACGATCTCCACAAGGGGAAGGGGAAGTACTATCGCCGCCATAGCGTTGGCCGTGTCATCGAAGAGATTCTCCACTTCAGGCGGAAGCTCCGGTTCACTGAGATCTACTTCTATGACGACATCTTCACGATCCATGAACGCTGGGTGCAGGAGTTCGCGCGGGCCTACAAGAAAGAGGTGGGAGTCCCTTTCAAGATGTTGGTCTACCCCGAGTGGGTCCGAAGGGACACGATGCAGCTCCTCAAGGAGGCAGGCTGCTACTACGTTGATCTGGGCGTGGAATCCGGGAGCCGGAGGGTCCGGGAGGAGCTGATGAACCGACCGGTTCAGGATGAGAGCATGCACCGCGCGGCCGCCATCCTCCACGAACTGGGAATCAAGTTTGCGAGCCTCAACATTTTCGGGACTCCGGGAGAGACGGAAGCGGACATGCGCGCAACCTACGAACTGAACATGGAAATGAAACCGACGGGCGCGATCGGGAGCATCCTGTATCCCTTCCCCAGGACGACTTCGTACGATTACGCAAAGGCGAATGGGTTCCTGGATGCGGAGGGCGATGCGAAAGTGATCGAGGGACTCGGGTCGTACAAGGGATTTCCGGTTACGAAAATTCCTCACGCCGGCGCAGCCCTGAGATACATGCGTCTCCTTCCGTTGCTGGTCAAAGTGCCACGGGTGTTGCATCCGCTGTTGTTCCGCATGCCGTATTGGAGAGTGTTCGATTTCATCCTCCTGCCGTTCGTTTCGATTTGGAGGAACTTCTACATTAGGTCCAGGGAATTCGCCGGTGGTTTGTTGGGAAGTTGGCATCTCTACTTGGGTGAGATCTTCCGACGACCTCCACGGAGCCGGCCGAAGGTTGGGTGGGCAAGCTCTGGGAGGCGTGCGCATGTTGAATTCTCCCCATCCCTCACGGCCCCGCCGCCGATCAGGCTTCTCACGGACGTCGCGGCACCCGCGGTCACGGATCAATCGGTCGCCCCACCTGCGGCCTGAGCGTGGAGTGGGGGGATCCGCCCCGCAGGCTGTGTTTCAAGAACGTCCGTGTGATACAACGCGTGGGTGAGGCGGTCTCGCGCATCGTTCCGAAGGCCTCGGGTGGAAGAAGAGTTGCGAAGTTTCCCCCGCCCTGCTGAATTCTGAGAGAGTCTGATGTCCCTCCCACCTGCCGTCCGAGCGTTGCTGATCTGGATGCTGGGCATGAGTCTCCGCCTCCCCCTTCTAGGGCGGGAACTGAACCTCGATGAGATAAAAAGATGGCAATCGGCGACGGGTCCGCTGGGGGAGCTGTGGGATCGGTCGATCATCCTGCTGGGGGGGAATCCACTCTATTCGCTGTTTCTTAGACCGTTTTCGGGACTGGAACCGACCGTGTGGATCCGGCTACCCGGATTATTGGCTGGGGCCATGGTTGCGCCGTTGGCCTACGCGATTCTGAGGAAGAATTTCGGCGAACGGATTGCATTGGGTTCGGCTGCGATACTGGCCTGCTCGCCGTTCCAGGTCGAGCAGGGCGCCCTCCTGAAAGAGTATCCTCTGGCCCTTGTCCCCGAGACCCTGACGTTGTGGTTTGCGGCAAGACTGGTGGCCGTAGGAGGCGGCCCCGGGCTTTGGGCGGCCATCGCCGCGGCCGAAACGGTTTCCGTTTGGTTGTCGCTCCCCTCGATCTTCGTTTGGGGTGGGCTGGCGGCGGCCTTGCCCCTGGCGTGGCATCGAACCAAGAAGTTCCCCTGGGGCCATTGGCTTTGCAGTCAAACCCCTGTGCTTGCGTCTGGGATCGTGACCGCCTTGAGTTGGCCGCATGGAAACGAAGCAGGTTTTCAGCAGGTCGTCGGGCGGCTGCACCTCGATCCTCTTTCGCTCGCGGCGCAAGAATTGACCGGCCTGGCCGCGTGGTATCCGAATCTGGATGTACGCTTACAAGACTTTCTGACCGCAATGAATTGGGCGGATGCCTACGGGCATTTCGAGGGGATCATCAAGATTGTCTATTTTCTTGCCAAGATTGGCCTCGGGGGAGGAGTCGTCATTCTTGTTCTGAGGGCCTGGACTCGATATAGCGATAGCGCGCCGCTGAAGCTTTTCGCATGGACGGTGGGGTTGGCCCCCTTCCTCTATTACATCGCGTTCCTCGCGCGTGGCTACGGCCATCTTTACTTGCCTCAGGCGTTCCTCGCTTCATCCATGGGGCTGACCACGCTTCTCGCCGCCGGGTTCGAGGCGCTATCGTCCCCATGGAAGAGGATTATCGGATTGGGGTTGGGGGCGGCCTCCGTGCTGTCGCTGTTGACGCTCTTGGCTGGCGTGTGGCCCCACCCCTACCGCCCCGTCCGGCCCCTCCTGAGCCGACTGCCGCACGGTACGCCTGCATGGATTTACCCTGCCGACGCGGTGCACTACATCCGTTACAACGCGCCCCCGCCTAGGAGGAAATCCATCCGTTCTCTCGGGCCGACCGCGCTGGAGAGGCCGGACACGTGGAAACCGATTTTTGAAATCGCCTCACGGCAAGTCGCGAGGGAAGCGCTTCGAAAACTGCCGAGGGGGGAGGCCGCGCTTGTGGCCGTGAGGTCCTACCTGCAATGGAGCGATCCGGACCTCGCTGCGGTGGATCCATGCAGATGGGCGCTCGACGCGCAAGATGGGGACGTGTGGATCTTCAAATCCACGCCACCCAAGGAGAAGTGCCCATGACCCGTGAGGGCGGTCCGCACTCCCCCGGCGTACCCGCTTGGGTGTGGGGCGCTGCCGCTGCGAGCGGTCTCGTGGCAGTCTACCTGGCTACCACACAGGACCTTTCATTTGACGAGGCGAACCGCTGGTTTCTTTCGCAAAGACCTCCGGCGGAAATCGTCCGCCTCAACGTCAATATCACTCAGGGGAACGAGCTGTTCCTTCTCTTCCTCCACGGGGCGGGTGCGGTCGTGTCGTCTCCCCGCTTCTGGAGGCTTGTCAGCCTCCTGGCCCACGTCGCGGCGGTGACTCTGTCCTGGCGGATTTTCAGTGAACATTCCGTCCGGACCGCCGGCTTCGTTGCCCTCTGGATCGCCGCCTCGCCCCTACACCTCTCGGAAGCCTATGATCTGAAGGAATACAGCCTTGGCGTCCTCCTGGGATTGGGGATCGTGCATTTCTCGGCGCCGGGGCGCACAACCTCGCTGACGAAGGTTGCGCTGCTGGGTTTGGTGGAGGCGGCCGGGACCGGTGTTACACTTGCGATGTCTCCGTTCTGGGGTGCGGTCGCCCTTGGCCAAATATGGCTCCAGCCGGGAAAATGGGGTCGGAAAGGGTTGGTTCTCCTGCTCCAGCATCTACCCATGGCCCTCCTCACGGCCTTCACGCTTTGGAGATGGGACCCACGATACAAGCCGCTTTTCCGGGTGATGAATGGTGAAATCGTCCGGAACGACCCCTTGAGAATCATTGGTGATTTCTTTGCCCACGTCTACGTCTGGTCGGGCCTTCCGGGTACGCCGGATGTGAGTCCGTGCGGCTCTCCACCACCGGAATGGTTCTGGCCGGTTTTGGGGATGGGTGCCTGGGTGGTCGGTGGATCCCTCTTTGTCCTGATCGGGGCCGGCATGGCGGGGCGGGGTGGGAACGACGGTCGGCGACTTGTCCTCTGGTGGGGGTGGCTCGGTCTGGCTCCCCTCGGTATCTATTATCTTGGATCGCTCCTGCTTGGCTCCCCGCATGTGTACCCGAGTCGAATGTATCTGGCGGCTTCGCCGTTCGTCTTCGGGGCGGTGGGCGTGGGGATAAGCGCGCTGCCAAAGGCTCTCGGGGCGATCCTGTTCGCGCCGGCCGCCGTCAGTGCCGTTCTCATGATGGGCCTGCTGATTTTCGGGCATCATGCCGCTCAGCCCGACCGATTGAAGCGACTTCTCTCGCCATATTCCTCATCCCTCGAACCCCGCGATCCAGTCTACGTCTACCCTGGCGTGGCCTTTCATCAGGTATTGAGCAATGCGCCCGGGGTGTGGAGGGAACATCTGCGGGCGGTCGGGAACAACATTCTTGAAGAGCCGCTGGGTGACGGCTCCCTGGTGGCACCCGCCCATGAGAATGAGTTGTCGGTTTGGGCGGACCAACTCTCGTCTCCGGAACAGGGATGGTTGATCCTGTATCCCCAGTTCCTGATCGTGCGGGATCCCGCCCGGAGTGTCTTGCGCCGCTCGGGAAAAGAGTGGAGATTGGCGGGGTGCAACCGAACGGCCGCTCTCTACCGGACGCCGTGAAGCCCTCGGGCACTATCCCGAAGGTGGTGATGGCCGCGGCTGTCTTGTCCTGCCTGCTCGCGTGCAGATTGGCATTCCGCGAAGAACTCAGCCCGGACGAAATCCACCGCTGGCTGCTCGCCCAACTTCATCCGAGGGACATGTTTCAAATGGCGCGGAGCATCACCGGCGGCAACGAGCTCTTCCTCCTCATGACGAGGGTATTCGTGGCGATCCACTGGTCCCCCCTCGCGGTGCGGGTTGCCAATGTGCTGATCCATGGCCTGACGGTTCTCCTGGCGTACCGTTGGTTCAGTGCATGGTTGGGCCGGCGCGTGGCGGGATTCGTGGCCATCTGGATCGCAGGGTCGCCCCTTCATGTCTATGAAGCATACGACCTCAAGGAATACAGCGGTGCGGTGTTGATCGGTCTGTGGGCGGTCCGGCTGGGCCTGGAGTCCCCGGAGCCGGCTCTGAAGCGGTCCATCCAACTCGGCTTGATCCAGATGGCCGGCACGGCCTTTACGCTGACGTTGGGACCGTTTTGGGGGGCATACGCGGTGACGCAATGTCTCACGGCGCAAAAGCGTTCAAGAAGATGGATGGCCCTGATGGTCCTTCAGCACGCTCCTTGGATCCTCATCGGGCTTCTGACCCTCCATCGGTGGGATGCGGCATATCGGCCCATCTACTTCAGCCTCCATGCGCAGGCGCTGAGCAGCAATCCCCTCAAGATCGTGGCCGACTTCTTTTCCCACGTCTACTTGTGGGTGTGGCTGCCTTGGGCCCAGCAGCCTGTCGAATGCGTCCCTCCGATGGCTCACTGGCTGTCGAACGGTTTCGCGATTGGACAGTGGGTGATTGGAGGGCCGCTCCTTCTGGCCTTTTTTTGGCCCTCGAACACCCATCGGCAGGAGAAGGATTTGCCTGCGGCGAAGTGGTGCTACCACTTGCCTATCTGGCACCTGGCCCTGTATCTTGCCGCTACGGGCATCATGGGAAGTCCGCATTGGTACATTCCCCGTGTGTACCTCGCCAGTTCCCCATTCGTATTCGCCCGCATCGCGGCAACCCTCGGAGAGCGGAAAGTCGGGTGGAGAATCGTCATGCTTGTGCCGGCGGCGCTCGCTGCCTTGGTTTCCATGATTGGGCTTGTCCGAGGGACCCACCCGTCACAGCTTCCCTCGCTACGCAAGTCTCTCCAGTCCGCGCAGGGGGAACTTCAAGGCGTGGGGCCGATCTACATTTATCCCGGCACGGGATTCCACTATGTTCAGACCTACGCGCCTCCTGATGTTCGCAGCCGCCTTCGACCGGTGTGGAAGGACGTGATCGAGGACCCCTCAGGGTGGGGCACGATCCTGGCACCGATCTCCCCGGAGGAAAAAGCCCGATTCAAGGCTGAACTTACCGGCCAAGAGGACGCTTGGCTCATAGGGCTGCCGGACCTTCTCTCCTTCCGGGATCCGCACCTCAGCATCATGCAGTCGAGCGGGAGACAATGGAAAACGCTCTCATGTTCTTCGCACCTGCTGCTGTACCGCAGTCTGCCATAGCCCGCCCGGTGGTGGGTTCAGCGGATCGGCGTTTTCTCCTCGGGCTTGTGCTGCTCTCTTCAACCGTCGGCGGTGTGCTTGCGTTCAAGATGGATCTAAGTGTGGACGAATTGCATCGTTGGGAACTGGCGGGTGGCAATTGGGGGGACCTTTGGGACGGGAGCAGGAGAATCCTTGGCGGCAACGTTCTCTATGTGGCATGGCTGAAGATCCTCCGGGGTTTTTCCATTTCCCCCCAAGCGGCTCGTTTGATTGGATTACTGGCGCATGCGGCGGCCATCCCGCTGTGGTTCACCTGGGTTCTCGCGCGGCTTGGCCGGATGCCGGCGCTTCTATCTTCGGCATGGATGGCGGCATCTCCTCTACATGTCTTTGAATCCTACCCCTTGAAAGAAACATCTCTTGTATTCCCCTTCGTGCTTTGGACGCTCACGGTGGGGCTGGGTAAACGCTTGCGCTGGAGTCGCGTGGCGCTTCTCGCCCTGGCCGAGGCATTGATCGTAGGCTTCTCGTTGACGGCAGCGCCGGTTTTCGCGGCCGCGTTCATGGCCAGGTTCCTCTCGACAAGGCGTCTCGATGTTCGATCGATTCTCCAACCTCTGCCGATGCTCGTGGTGGGAGCGCTCACGGTGTTCACGTGGGATCCGACATTTCGAGAATCTTTCACCCTCTTCGCCTCCCGAATGTCACACGACCCGATCGCGCTGTTGATCGACCTGGTGGCCGATGTCGAGGCTTGGCGGTGGGTGGAGTTGGCCCGATCGAATCCATTTCCGTGCTCCGCGCCTCCAAGTGAAACGGCCTTGTGGGTCATGCGCGGGGTGGAGGTTTCGACCGGAGGGTGCCTCCTTGCCCTGCTCGCGCGAGGTCTGGGCGGCGGTACCGCCGGGTTTGGACGGGGGCCGGTTCTTCCTTTTGCCTGCCTCGCCTTCCTACCCTTGCTCTTCGAAGGCGCCGCTTCCGCCTTGAGAGGGCATTTCGTTCTCTACCAGGCGCGGGGGTTTCTCTATGCCACTCCCTTCCTCTATGCGATCCTTGCACAAGGGGTGACGAGAGGACCGGCGGATGGGTGGAGAAGATGGAGCGTCTTGGCGGCGCCGTTGCTGCTCCTATCGCTGGGAGCGTACGCCATGGCCCTGGCCGGGTTTCACCCGCACACCCTGCGCCCCTTGGGAGCATGGGATCGCAAAGTGAAGGAGTCCATCGGCGACCAAGGTCGAATCTTCGTTCACCCGTCCATCTACGCGCGCTACATTGCGATGAATGGGGGCGCTGCGCTACGCAGGAGAAGCCTGCCCTTGGGGCCGGAACCGCTCGCCAGCCCCCAGGGTTGGCTGACTTTGATGTCTCCGCTTGATGAAATGGAGTGGCGTTCGATCACAAGCCCTTTGACTCGAAATGACCACGTCCTGGTTCTCGCCGCGGGTCTGCCTTGGCGGGATCCCCATTTCCAACTGGGCAGGGATTCATGCCGCGAATGGAGCCTGGAATGGTGCGATTCGAGAATGGCCATCTACGGGATCGTGGCGGAGACGCCGAGTTGCACACGTCAGCCGGCCGACCGGTGAGCAGGACCATGCCGCGCACCCTCTCGATTATCATCCCTGCGTTCAATGAGGAATCCAGTATCGAAGAGGTAATCCGAAGGGTGGAACGGGTGGATATTGCATTCCTGGGCGTTGAAAAGCAGATCGTCGTGGTCGACGACGGCTCCACGGATGGCACCGTCTCGAAGGTGAGGTGTTCCGGAAGGGTCTCAGTCGTTCGGCATCCGCATCGCCGAGGAAAGGGAAGCGCCATCCGGACCGGGCTGGCGCATGCAACGGGTGATCTTGTCCTCATTCAAGACGCGGACCTGGAGTACGATCCTTCCGACTACCCATGCCTTCTGGATCCCATGCTGAAGGGTGCCGCCCGCGTGGTATATGGCTCCCGATTTCTGCTGAGGCGACGTCCGGAGGGAATGCGGCTCGCGTTCCTGGGGGCCAATCGTATCCTGACCCTTCTCGCGAATGTTCTCTATGGCGGCCGCCTTACGGACATGACCACGTGTTACAAGCTGTTTCGTACGGAGGATCTGCGCGCGATGGACATCGAGGCTGAAGGATTCGAGTTCTGTCCCGAGGCCACGGCGAAATTGAAAAGAGCGGGGGTAGACATCATGGAAGTACCAGTCTCGTACCAAGCCAGGCAGTCGAAGGGAGGGAAAAAGCTCAGGTGGTGGGATGGTCTCGCCGTTGTCAAGTCGCTTTTCGAGTGGCGCTTCCGAAGGGTCGCGTCAATTGCACGCGCCTGAATTCCAGTTCGTACGCGTCGGCCACGGCTTCCCAACAATAGAGGCGAAGGGCGCGGTCACGGGCGACCGCACGGCGGCGAACGGACGACTGCCCATCGCGGATGGCCTCCTGAATTACACCGAGGAGGCTCCTGGAGGTTTTCTGATAGTAGAGTCCATCCTCGCCCAGGACTTCTCGGTTAAATGGATTGTCGAGAGCGGCGACCTCGCATCCGGAGGCCATGGCTTGGATGAGGGCCGGATTTGTCCCCCCGACCTCGCATCCGTGAATATAGATCCTAGAGTTGCACCGCAATTCCTGAAGTACTCCCGGATCGTATATGGGGCCGAGGAAGTGGATTCTACCATTGGCATACCGATGTAGCTGCGTCACGTATCGGCTCCGATAGGATGCCCACCCTACCACCGCAAGTTGGAGAGGCGAGGGGGCAGAGGCCCACGCTTCACACGCCAGGAGCACATTGTTTTCCGGCTCGAGCCGCGTGACGATCAGGCCATAGCTTTGCGGAGTAAGGTGGAAATGGTTCGCCAGCAAGGCCGCATTGCGGGACGACTCCGGAACCGCTCCGTACGGGATGTAGGAGGAATCGGCAAAGTATGTGGATCGATAATAGTCGGCCAATACCTTGGAATCGCAGACAAGGACCTGGCTCCACTTGGCGCATGATCGGGCGCTCCACCGGTAGTAAGCCTTGGAAGTCGGCCCCCATTTGGCCCTAAGCCAATCCATCCCCCCCACGTTTGTAACAACGGGTATGCCAAAGGCATTCAAGAGAAGAATAAGCGGTGCATGCGCCACGTTGAAAAGAAGGACCGCGTCCGGCTTCTCGCGAACTACATGTGGGAGGGCGAGAACGGTTGCGGATAAGATGTGGAGGTGCTTGGTCGGTATGCTGGGCATGTGCCGAAGCCGAACTCCGAGGTGCTCCTGGGGACGATCCGGGTACAGGCTCCTGTCACAGAATACAGTTACTTCATGCCCCCGGGCCACCAGCCTGGCAGATACTTCCTGGGCACACATCTCCATCCCGCCGTACCGGCAAGGGATGCCTTTTGTGCCGAGAATGGCAATCTTCATGCCGGTCTCAGCGCTCGGAGGTCAGCGGTCGAGCCGGGAAGGTCCTGCTCAACGCGCGCAGGGATCCAACGGCCCTATATTCTCGAACAATGGTGAGCAGAAACCTGGCGCCTTGGGTCGGGATATGAAGCTTGGAACGACCGATCCGGGCGCGTGCCTGAATGTGCATTTCGCCTATTCTGATTCCTCGTGCGACGGCCCGGAGTGTCATCGCGAGGCCGTAGTCAAAACCGTCCGGCAACGTGCCCACCTCTTCCAAGAACCCCCGCCTGAAGGACCTCATCCCGGAAGTGGGATCAATCAGGCGATGGTCGTACAGCAACGTGATGGCGGCTCTAAACAAGCGGTTCCCCAATTTTCGAATAGGGTCCAGATGACCGGAAAAGTCTCCATAGCGGGCACCGATTACCAGTTCGGCATCTGAACTCAGGGTTTCTTGGACAAGAGCAGAGAGCGCCCCAGGTGGGTAGGAGTGGTCGCCGTCCAGCATGGCCAAGACGGTTCCTCGAGCGGCCGCAAATCCAGTCCGCAGAGCAGCGCCGTATCCCCGTCGGTGCGGGTGCCGAAGGACGCCGACCCCCGTGAGGCTGGAAAGGACATCGGCGGTCCCGTCGTCCGACCCGTCATCGATAAGCAGTACTTCCGTTGAACGGATCTTGGGTAAAGACCGAAGAATGATCTCGCATGCCGCAAGAGTTTCCTCAACGACAAAGTGTATGGCTCTTGCTTCATTGAAGACCGGGATGACGATGGATAGCTGATCCCTACCTTTCACCCTGCACCAATCCTCTCATCTGACTGTGGCTGGGCGAGAGTCTGAGCAGATAGGCGGCTTCTCCATCCCTACGATGAGCTTCGTGACGCACAGGGCGGGAGTTGGTGCGGGGCCATTGTCCAAGTATAGGTTTCGTGGGGCTGTGATTCAAGCTGCCCTGGCGGACCAGCGAAAAATCACCCCCCTCTGGGATCTCGGTTGCGGCGCCGTCCCCAAGACTCTTGGGGGACGAATCTGGTCTTGGCATGCCACTACCGCCCGTGTCCGGGCTGGGGGGGGAACGAAGGGCGGCGAGGACGTGCTCCAAACGGTGGACCAATGCGCGGTTGTGGAGTTGAGAATCTGCCCGTTCGGGTGAAGACGTATGTCAAAGAGGCCAAGGAACCGGAAATTCCGAAGCGGTATCCCTGATCTTGCGCGCTTCGTGGCAGGAACAAGGTGGATGGGACAACCTGCGGGCCGATGGCGTTTCCAAGAGAGGCCGCCGTTTGGTAGAATAGCATTGTTGGGTGATCTGATCCTGTCCGACGTTCACTTGAGGGGTAAAGGTGATCCCCGCCAGTCCCAGTTTGTCCGTTTCATGGAAGCCAAGGCCCCCGAAGTGGAAAACCTTTTCATCGCGGGCGACCTGCTCGACCTGTGGTTCGGAATGAAGCCCATCCTCGTGCGGGAGTACTATCCGGAACGATGGGGTCGCCATTGCAACTTGAATTACGCGGGGGTCACTGTTCCGTAGAGAAGCACCACGCCCGGATCCTGTCGACCGCGAAACGCGCGTGCTCCAACGCCTCCAATGCGTCGGCCTCGGTGTACTCTTGATCACGGTAGAAGGCCAAGGTCCGGCGGGCATCCAACCAGTCCGATCCCTTTTCAACTTTCCTCAGCTCCTCCGCCGTGGCTTGTGGAATTCGCTTCCGCGCGGCGCTTGCAAATGTGCTTCCCACATCGTGCCTCTTCGGGTAGTCGATGCCGAGAAAATGCAGCGCCGCCTTGAGCGTCAACTCCACGGTCTCCTGCCCGCGGCGAATGGTCTGGTTCCAATTGGCCTCTTGGAAAAGGGCTTCCGCTTCTTTCAGGGTCCGTTCCGCGTCCCGCATGATCGCGCGGGCCTTCTGGTGGTTGGTCACACTACAGCTCGAATTCTTCGCCGAACTTCAGGTCGGGTTTGATCTCCCAGTACCAGGAGCCGTCCGGCTGCCACACGCGGCGAGATCCGAGTTCCTTGAGGCGTTTCCTCATTTCTTCGAGCTTGCCTGCAAAAAAGCCATTGCGATCAAACAGGATGACGGCTTCCTCGGTCATGTCGAGATAGAGATGGCGGTTCTTCCGGGCCTGCTCCGTGGACAAGGTGAAATGACGGACCCGTGTCGTGCCCGGCAGGTCTTCGTCCAACCTTCCCTCCGGGCAGGTCTGGGCGAGCTTTTCAAGGAGCGCGCGCTGGGACCACCAGATTTCATTCGACTCCGGCCGTGTCAGCACGATGAGGATGTCAATGTCGCTCTCCGGACTTGCGGTCCCGCGGGCGACGGAGCCAAACAGCACGACCGAAACCAGATCATCCTGGTGTTGCTCCTGGAGCCCATGAGTGAAGGCCTCAAGGAACCTGCGGTAGTGATCGAATCCAAGTCCCATTCGAGGATTATATACCAAGCGCGGTCACAACTTGCGTTTTTCCTGACGATGGTAGCCGCACCCTTTACGGGTGCGTTTTCGGACGCGGGCATAAAAGCCCGCGGCTACCAGCCAATGCCATCTCGGGCACCGGGTGCAAGATTCCAGATTCCAGTATTTTGAACGGGTCCGGACGCTCGTTCGGGAGCGGTTCCGAGGCCGAGATCGGGTTTGCGGGAGTTGCCATCGGCCCGGGAGATCCTTGCGCCTGTGGAGGACTTGAACCGCCTGGTCCGGCAGGAGGCGGGGGTCACGGGTACGAAGGCGGAGGCGTTGCACGGGCGCGTGGGGCCGGAACTGGCGCGGTCGATTGCTTTGGTCCTTGCGGTTCGGCATAGCCAGAAAACATATGACGAGTTGGGGCGGTTTTTTGGATGGGTTCACCCGACGACGATTGCGAACAGAGCCAAACGATTGGAGCGGCGCCTCCGACCCGACGAACGGCTGCGGATGATCCTTGACCGTTGCGAAAAAGCTTGCCTGTCATGAATCGAGGTCTGACCCCAAAGCCACTCGGCGCGGACGAGGGGACCTCTCTCGGCGTTTCCAAGAGAGGCCGCCGTTTGGTAGAATATGATTGTTGGGTGATCTGATCCTGTCCGACGTTCACTTGAGGGGTGAAGGTGATCCCCGGCAGTCCCAGTTTGTCCGTTTCATGGAAGCCAAGGCCCCCGAAGTGGAAAACCTTTTCATCGCGGGCGACCTGCTCGACCTATGGTTCGGCATGAAGCCCATCCTAGTCCGGGAGTATTATCCTGTGCTGCGTCTCCTGCGGAGGCTTTCGCAGTCGGGGATGAAAATTCACTACCTGGAAGGCAACCATGATTTCAACCTGCATCCCTACGTGGAGGATGCTTTGGGATCGGAGGTGAGCCAGGAACTCGAATGGTCGTTCGGGGGTCGCCGGGCGCTGCTGACCCACGGCGACGGACTGGACCCCGGCGATGTGAAGTATCGCATCCTGAAGCGGATCGTGCGGTCGCCCTTCTTCAGGTTCCTGACGGCCTGCCTGCCCGGTTCCGCCATGTGGCGATTGGGGCTGCAATTCTCCACGGTGAGCCGGAGTTACCTCGGCCGGGACCGCCCCCAATTAGAGGCCCAAACGGCTTTTGCGCAGGACCGCGTTCGCGCGGGTTACGACGTCGTGATTCTGGGCCACGCGCATGTGCCCGGAATCGTGCCCGTGGAATCCAACGGGCGAAAAGGACTGTATGTCAATGTGGGCGACTGGCTCACGAATTTCACCTACGTGGACGTCCAGGATGGGCGTTTCACGATCAAAACGATGGACGGGCGTCCCCTGGATGCCCGGGTGTCTGCGAACGAGGAGGTCGTATGATATCCAAAAGGCTGATCCCGCATCCCAAGCTGAAACAAATCTTCGGCTGGTTCGTAAAGAAGACCTTCCACGATTTGGAAATCCGGAATGGCGGCGAGTCGTCCTACCTGACAGACCTGCTCTCGGAATTCGCCCGGTCGGAGCGTGTGTTCAAGGTGCTGGACGCCCAGGGTCGGCCGCTCCGGACCATCGTGGAGCTGCTCGAAGCTCGTCAGAAGACCGAAGACCGGCAGGGGATCGAGCTGGATCAGCACATCGGGGACTATTCCCTGTTCATGACGGGCTTCTTTGTCGAGTTTCTTCGCCGCGGCGGTTTTGTTAATCTGTATCGAGAGGAAGGCATGAGAGCATACTGGCGGCTATCCAATGAAATCCGGTTCTCCGGCATGGAGGGATCCCGTCTGTTCGGCGACCTCGCGGCCGATTTCGACCGTCTGTCCGCCGCTCTCCATTATCTTCGGAACACTTACATCGGAAAGAAATGGGTGGACGATCCGTCCAAGGACGTGGCCGAGGTGATTCCGCTCCATCGCGCATGAGCTACCTCAAGGGCCGGACGATCGTTGTAGGCGTTTCCGGAGGGATCGCCGCCTACAAAGTCTGTGAGTTGGTCCGGCTCTACGCCGATGCGGGCGCGAGCGTTCACGTGGTGATGACGCGCGGGGCGCAGGAGTTCGTGCGGCCGCTGACGTTTGAAACCCTGACGGAGAACCCTGTTATGACCGACGTGTTCGCGCTCCAGCAATCGAAGATCTGGCATATCGATCTCCCGGGGAAGGCGGACGCGGTAGTGGTGGCCCCCGCCACGGCCAACATCGTGGCGAGAATGGCTCAGGGGCTCGCGGACGATCCGGTTACGACGTTCCTGCTCGCCACCAAGGCGCCGGTGTTGGTGGCGCCTGCCATGAACACCAACATGCTCGAACACCCGGCCTACCGGCAGAACGAAGCCCGAATCCGCGAGTTCGGTTATGAGGTGATCGAGCCGGGGGAGGGATTTCTGGCCTGCGGGTTTGTGGGCAAGGGGCGCATGGCGGAGCCGGAGGTCATTCTGAAAGCCACCGAGAAGCGACTGGCGCCCCAAAGCCTGAAGGGCAAGACGGTGCTGGTGACGGCCGGGCCGACGCGCGAGTATTGGGATTCGGCGCGATTCATTTCGAACCCTTCCTCCGGCCGAATGGGGTATGCGATTGCCCAGGAGGCGTGGTTGCGGGGGGGGGTGGTCACCCTGGTGGCCGGCCCGGTCGAGCGCGAGAACCCCGTGGGCGTTCGGACGATCCACGTCGAGACCGCCGAGCAGATGATGAGGGAGACTCTGACCGCCGGCCGGAAAGCGGATCTCGTGGTCATGGCGGCGGCGGTCGGCGATTTCATTCCGGAGAAGCCGGTGGCGGGAAAGATCAAGAAACGCGAGGCGGCGGCAAACGGAACCGTTTCGCTGACGCTCCGGACGAATGTGGATATTCTGGAGACTTTGGGCCGAGAGAAAAACGGGACCTTGCTCGTGGGATTTGCCGCGGAGCCGGCGGGCCTCGTGTCCGCCGCCGGGTCCAAGCTGAAGGAGAAGAACTTGGATCTGCTCGTGGCCAATCCCATCGATGGAGCGGAGAGGGCCTTTGAATCGGAGGATAACCACGTTACGTTGTTCTGGCGCGACGGACGAACCGAGGATTGGCCGAGGCTGCCGAAGGACGAGGTGGCCAGACGGCTTCTCGAACGCGTGAGCGCCATGCTTCTTGACTCTCGTCGCTAGTGGGCGAACAATAGGACTATGGCAGATCGAATTGAAGGTTTCGATACGGGCGGGGGCCTGAGGTCCAGTGCTCGAGTGCAGCAGGGGGACGAGGATCGTCAGCGCAGGGCGGCGGAGGCTGAGGATCGTCGCCGGAGAGAAGACCAGGCCGAAGCGCTAAGGCAAGCGGAGCAGTCTCGTGGCCGCGGCCGGCAGCTCGACACCCTCGCCTAACTTCGACTCTTTCGAATCACCTTCAGGGCCCCCGGCACAATCTCAAACGTGGCCGGGAGTGTTCCGGGCTGTTCGCCATCCAAATCGATCAGCACTCGTTCGTCCGATTCGACGTCCATCCGCGTCGTTCGGTAGAAGTGAATCGCAGGGTTCGGGAGCACCTCGGTGGTTTCGTAGAGTTTCGACAGATTGCGAACGATCGTCAGCGGAGACATGGCATCGAGGACGATGACGTCGAAGAGGCCGTCGTCCAGGATGGCCTTCGGCGCCCCACGCATCCCTCCGCCAAAGTACTGTCCGTTGCCTATGATCACGGCGGTGATCTTCTGATCGAAGGAATGGCCGTCGAATTTCATCCGGATGGATTTTGGACGGTAGGAAAAAAGCGAGACGAGGGTGTTGATGTAGAAGGTAAAGAAACTTCCGAGCCATTTCGGCGACCGATTCGCGCGGTCCACCACTTCGCCGCCGAGGCCGAAATCGGCGATGTTGATAAAAGCGCGCGAGGTGGGCCGACCTTCATGATTCCTCAGGCGCGCCACGCCGAGGTCGGTGGGGAGGGGAGGAGCGGAGGCCAAGAAGGCGAGGGCCGCCTGAGGTTCCCGTGGGACTCCGATGGATCGGATAAAGTCCGAGCCGGTGCCGAGCGGAACGACTCCCATGGCGGTGTCGGACTTGCCCGCGAGGTAAAACCCATGGGCGACCTCGTTGATCGTTCCATCCCCTCCAACGGCCACTACGACGGTGAAACCTTGCTTGACCGCCTCAGCGGTGAGGTCCGGAATGTCGCCGCGCGTACGGGAGGTCCTCAGCTCGAAGGATGAGAAGCGCTGATCGAGTTCTTTCTGGAGGTGCGGCAACTGTTTTCCGAGGCGACCGGCCCCGGCCGAGGGATTGGCAATGAAGCAGAACGACCTGGCCGGAGCTTCGGGGGTCATCCCACCATCCGTCTGAGATTTGACATTTGAGATTTCAGAGGTGGTGGGATCACGGAAAAGTCATCCTGGCCGCCGATCCCAGCCATTCCATCTGATCCACCTTCTTGCCTTCGTAGTAGACATCCAAGGCCCTGGGTTTGAAAAGGATCAATCGAATCTTTCTCCGGCCGGAGAGCCGTTTCCTTTCGCCTTCCCGGAGAAACAGTTTCTGCGGCTCCTCGCCATCCACTTGGTATTCCACCGAGGTGAATTCGCGGCATACCAGTTCGACGGAAACCTTTCCCTGCGCCTCGCCGTTGCCGCCCAGGGCGGTCACGGTAACGGCGGATTTGCGAGGGGCAAGTCCCCAGACGGCCAATCCGAGAATGATGAACAGGATACCCCCCACGAGAAGCAGTCTGCGCCGATCCATGGCCCAGGGGGAGGGGCCGGCGTCGGACGTGTTTCTCCGGAACGTCATGAAAAGGGCGATGACTTCGGCCCAGGACTGCGGGTCTTCGCCAAGAACCGTGAGGATCTCTCTGAGATGCGCGCGGAAGTAGATTTCGGGAAGGGTGACCGGTGCGTCGTCATTCTCGATCGCCTGAAGGGTGGCGGATGAGATCTTGGTCCGGACGGAAAGATCGTTCAGGGTGATCCCCGCGGCCTCGCGCTTCTCCCTCAGTCGCGCGCCCAGCGGGGGGGGGGGCGAGGCATGGGGGGGTCGGCCCGGGAGGTTCCGGGAGGGTCCACGGGAGGTCGCCTTTTCGACCCGGCCGAGGAGGTGGAGCGGGCTCCGGGATTCCGTGGTGACGGTCACTTCAACAGTTCGAGTTTGCTACGCGCTTGGCGGGCGAAATCGCTGTAGGGCGCGAGACGGATCACTTCCTGGTATTCGACCTTGGCCGATTCCTTCCGGCCGGTCTCGGCGAGGAGATCCCCCATGTTGAAGTGGGCCTCCACATAGTCGGGGTTCAACTTGAGCGATTGCCGGAAGGCGTCCTCGGCATCCGCGTTTTTCTTCACGCATCGCAGGGCAAGTCCCATGCTGTTGAGCAGGAACGAATGTTCCGGACGGAATCTCAGGCCGTTTCGAGCCGCGGCCAGCGCCTGGTCGCAATCGTGTTTCAAGTAGTACGTGTAGCTCAGGTTCTGGTAGACATTTTCGGGAGCGGGATAGAGGACGTTCGAGAGCGCCGCCTGGAATTCTTGAATGGCGCTGTCGTGCCGGCCGAGGCCGGCATAGATCACACCCAGTCTGTTGTGGGCCTCGGCGTAGTCTTTCTTCAGTTCGACGGCCCGCTTGAGATGCTCGATGGCCTCACCCGTCCGCCCGATGCCCTGGTAGGCGATGCCCATATCGAACTGGATGACCGCATCCTTGGGATTCAGTTTCTCCGCCTTCATCAATTCCTCAAGGGCGGGGGTATAGTTGCGCTCGGAAAGGTAGGATTCGGCCACACGCTGGTGGACGAGTGCCTTCTGGTTCGAACCGCAGCCGGACGCGGCGACACCGACCCACACAACGGCGGCCAAGCCACGGCTTGACAAGGTTCGGAACGCGTCTATCATGGTTTTCGATATCTCCATGATCCCCAACAATCAGGTCGGAAGCCTTTTTCGACAGAACGGACTTCGGCTGACCAAGCAGCGCCAGGCCATCATCAACATCTTCCTTCGTTCACGCAAGCACCTCAGTGTGGAGGAACTCTACCAGCGGGTGAAAAAACTGTCGCCCTCCATCGGGTATGCCACCGTGTATCGCACGGTCAAGGTCCTTACCCGGGCCAATCTGGCCGAGGAGCGGCAATTTGGGGATGGCCGCTCCCGCTTCGAGAGCGCGATGGAGAAGAAGCATCATGACCACCTCATCTGCGTGAAGTGTGGAAAGATCGTCGAGTTTGAAAACGACCAGATCGAGCAGTTGCAAGAGGCGGCGGCGCGGCACCGCGGCTTCAAAGTGCTCAGCCACAAGCTCGAACTCTACGGCCACTGCCCCTCCTGCCAGTAGCTCCGGCCCCCCTCCAATCCTCCACCCGCACTAGATCCGCGGCAGCGTGATGCCGACCTGCGACTGGTACTTGCCTTTTCGATCTTTATAGGTGGTCTCGGGCGCCTCGGAGCCTTCAAAGAAGATCACTTGGGCCAGGCCCTCGTTGGCATAAATTCGCGCGGGGAGGGGGGTGGTGTTCGAAATTTCAAGAGTCACATATCCTTCCCATCCGGGTTCCAGGGGTGTGACGTTGGTGATGATTCCGCACCGGGCATAGGTGGACTTGCCGACGCAAATGGTCATCGTGTTCTGAGGGATCTTGAAGAACTCGACGCTCCGGGCGAGGGCGAAGGAATTCGGAGGAACGATGCAGCAGGCGCCCTTGAAGTCGATGAACGAGGCCGGGTCGAAGTGCTTGGGATCGACAATGGTGGTGTTGATATTGGTGAAGATCTTGAATTCATCGGCGACGCGGAGATCGTAGCCGTAGGAGGACAGGCCGTAGGAAATGACGTCGGTTCGGACCTGTTTTTCGACGAAGGGATGGATCATGTCCTTCTCGCGCGCCATTTTCCGGATCCATCGATCGTTGCAGATCATGATCTCTTCCTTGAACCGGGGAGGGTATGACAATTCATCTATGTGGCCGTTTCTGTTTCGCGAATTCGTATAGCATGATCGCTGCGGCAACGGAAACGTTCATCGAATCGAGTCGCGGGTCTTGAGCAATGGACACCAGGGCGTCGCAGCGCTTCTTGGTGAGTTCGCGAAGCCCCTCGCCTTCCTCCCCCACCACCAGAGCCAGCGGTTCTCCCGCATCGATGGGTGAGGCATCCACGGGGGCGCCACCGGGATCCGCCCCGAGCACCCTGAACCCGGCCGATTGGAGCGCGGTGATGGTCTGGGCCATGTTGGCCACGAGAACGATGGGGATGTGCCAGGCGGTCCCGGCGGACGTGCGGATGACCGTCTCCGTAATCTGCGCCGCGCGATCTTTGGGAAGGACCACGGCGGCACAGCCCAGGGCAAAAGCCGTTCGAATGATGGCGCCTACGTTACGGGGATCGAGCAGGTGGTCGAGCAACACCCAAAGATCCTGAAGTCCCGCTTTCTCAAGGCATTGATCAAGAGTTTGGTACGGGAACGATTCCGCAAGAGCCACGATTCCCTGGGCATGTCGGTCGGGGTAGCGGCGGTGGAACTCGCGGGGGTCGAGCACCAGGATGCGGACTCCCGCCCGTCCCGCGTCTTCCAGCAGAGTTTCGAGGCGCCGCTCCTGAACTCCCTGCCGGATCTGAATCTCTCTCAGGCGAGTCCGCTTGGAGGAGAGGGCCTCCGCCACCGTGTGGGGACCGAACAGAATCAAGTCCGAGTGGGGAGGTCTCAATTTGCGGGGAGGGAGCCGAGGATCGATTCGAGCGTTCGGACCGGGTCCGGAGAACTCCAGACCGGCCGGCCGATCACGAGGTAGTCTGCGCCCCATTCGACGGCCTGCTGGGGCGTGGCTTTCCGCTTCTGATCGTCGGCTGGGGAATCCGGCAATCGAATGCCGGGAGTGACGAGGAGGAACTCCTTGCCGCAACCTCGTCGAACCACCGGGATTTCGTGCGGAGAGCACACCGCTCCGTCCAAGCCGCACCGATGGGCCAGCTTGGCGAGGCGCTCGACGATTTGGGTGAGGGGATGCGCGACGCCAAGATGTTCCAGGTCGAGCTGACTGAGGGAGGTGAGGAGGGTTACGGCAATCAGGCGCGGTCTCGCCACGCCGATCTTCCCGGCTTCATCCGTGACCGCTTCCGCGGCCGCCCGCATCATCGGTTCACCCCCCTGGGCGTGAACGTTCACGATGTCCACCTGCATCCGGACAACCTCGCGCAAGGCACGGGAGACGGTGACCGGCACATCGTGGAATTTCAGATCAAGAAAAACCCGAAGTCCCTGCCGCTTGAGCTCCGCCACGGCGCGTGAGCCTTCGGTGGTGAAGAGTTCACTCCCGATCTTGAAAAAATCGACCAGCCCTTTCACGGCCTTCACCCACTCCATGGCTTCGTGGAGAGAAGCGGTGTCGAGCGCGAGAATAATCCTGTTAGTGGGCAAGAGCCTCCCGAACCTTCTGCACGGTCTCCTCGGGCGTGATCTCCTGACTCGGCCCGCCGCGACGGAGTTTGAGTTCCAGCCGGCCTTTCTCGATGAGCCGTTTTCCGACCACCAGTTTCACGGGAATGCCGGTGAGATCGCCGTCTTTGAACTTCACGCCGGCCCGCTCGTTGCGATCGTCGAATAGGATCTCCAGCCCGGTGTCCGTCAGTGCCCGTTCGATTTCCGCCGCCTTTTCGACGGGCGCACCCTCCGGAACGGCCGTCGTGATCAGCACGTCATAGGGAGCGATCGCTCGCGGGAAGTACGGTCCGTCCGCGTCGTGGTTTTGTTCGATCGCGGCGGCCAATGTGCGACCGATCCCGATGCCATAGCATCCCATGACGATGACGCGCTCCGAGCCGGTTTCATCCAAGTAGACCGCCTTCATGGATTTGGAATACTTCTCCCCGAGCTTGAAGACGTGGCCGACTTCGATGCCCCGCGTCAGCCGCGCTTGCTTCCCGCATTTGGGGCATGGACCCGCCGAAGCGACCGGGGCTGATTCCGCCTTTGTCCCCGCCGTTAATTCCACATTCGCGGCAAAAGGGCACGCATCGCAGACGATCATTTGATCCTCTCCCGTGTCGGCGAGGACCATGAATTCGTGCGAGAAACTTCCACCGATGTTTCCCGTCGCCGCCTCGACCATCTGAAAACGCAGGCCGCAGCGCTGGAAAATCCGGTGGTAGGCCTCTGACATTCGCTGATAAGTGCCCTCGGCATCTTTTTCAGTGCGGTCGAAGCTGTAGGCATCCTTCATGACGAATTCGCGCCCGCGCATCAGGCCGAATCGGGGCCGCACTTCGTCTCTGAACTTGGTCTGAATCTGATAGAGAGTCACCGGCAACTGGCGGTGCGAGCGTACGTCGCGGCGGACCAGATCGGTGATGACCTCTTCATGCGTGGGGCCGAGGCAGAACCAGCGTTCGTGACGGTCCTGGAAGCGCAAAAGTTCCTTTCCGTAGACGTCCCAGCGTCCCGTTTCCTGCCAGAGTTCGGCGGGGATGACCATCGGCATGACCACCTCCTGCGCGCCTGTGCGGTTCATCTCTTCACGCACGATGTTTTCGATCTTGCGGATGCTTCGCAGTCCGAGGGGCAGCAGATTGTAGACCCCGGCCGCCACCTTCCGGATCATGCCCGCCTTGAGCATGATTCGATGACTGACCACCTCGGCATCCGAGGGGTCCTCCCGAAGTGTCGGTATGTAGGCTTGGCTCCAGCGCATGATTAGGAAATGGGTCTAGTGCACAAGGGGTCGAGTGGTCAAGTGGATTCTACATCCGGGCGCAGACGTCATGGAGTACTCGATCACTTGATCACTCGTTCACTTCTCCGAGCGGCGGCGATCTTTTCGACCTCATCCACAAGGACGTCCACCATCTCCTCTTCCTTGATCTTGCGGACGAACTTGCCGTCTTTGACCAGCATGCCGACGCCCTTGCCTCCGGCGATGCCGACATCCGCCTCGCGCGCTTCACCCGGGCCGTTCACCACGCACCCGAGCACCGCCACGTTGACCGGCTCCTGGATGTGGGCGAGGCGTTCTTCGAGTTCTTCCGAGAGCTTGAACAGGTCGATCTCGATGCGGCCGCACGTGGGGCAGGTAATGAGGTTGATGCCCCGCTCGCGAATCTTGAGCGCCTTCAGGATTTCGTAGGCCGCCTTCACTTCATGAACCGGGTCTTCCGTTAGCGAAACGCGGATGGTGTCTCCGATGCCTTCGAGAAGGAGGACGCCCATCGCGATGGCGGATTTGATGTGTCCCGCTTGTCCACGGCCGGCCTCCGTCAGCCCGAGGTGCAACGGGTAGTCGAGTGCGCTGGAAAGCTGCCTGTAGGCGTCGATCATCGTGAGCACGTCGGTGGATTTCACCGAAATCTTGATGTCCTGAAAACCGACGTCCTCAAGGATCCGAACGTTTCGGATCGCGCTTTCGACGAGGGCGGGGGCCGTCACTTTGAATTGATACTTTTGTAGGATGTCCTCCTCGAGCGAACCCGAGTTCACGCCGACCCGAATCGGCACGTGCGCCTCTTGGGCCGCCCGCACCACTTGCTTGAGCCGGTCGATCCCGCCGATGTTGCCCGGATTAATCCGAATGCACTCCATCCCCTGCTCGATGGCTTTCAAGGCGAGCTTGTAGTGGAAATGGATGTCCGCCACCATTGGAATGCCGATTTCCTTCCGGATGGAGCCGAGAACGTTGGCGGAATCCTCGTCCGGCACCGCCACCCGAACAATTTCGCAGCCGGCCTTTTCCAGCCGGTGAATTTGTTCGACGGTGGCCTTGACATCGGACGTATTTGTGGAGGTCATGGACTGCACGATGACCGGCGCGCCGCCGCCGATGAGGACGTTTCCAACCCGGATCTGCCGCGTTGCCCGGCGTGACCCCGCACTTGCGGCCGGCGGAGAAGCGGCGGGAACCATGGCTGGAGTCGGCTGTGGCCGTCCCATCACAGTCGGGGGAGCACCTGGGTTTTCAGATAGGTGAGGGCTTCATCCCGGGAGCGGAGGCGACCCTCGAGCTGGGCGGTCTCCACCTCTTCCAGAATGTCCTTGAAATTCGGCCCCGGCTCAAGGCCGATGGAGATGAGATCGTCGCCGGTGAGCAGCCGCGGCGGGCGGATTTCTTCTTCACCGAATTCCGCCAACTTCGCTTTGCAGAACTCGTGCATGGACAGGTCGCCATGACAAGCGAGGCAGTCGATCCGATGCAATTCGAGGTGTTCGGTGAAATTGTCCATTCGCAGGAAGCGTTTCAGAGTACTCTCGCGCATGTTCTTTGCATCCTTGAACCGGAGGTGCTGGGCGACGAGATCGCAGATCTTCTCCCGCTCGTCGTTGGGAAACTTGAGTCGCCTCAGGATCTGGTCGGCCATTCGAGCGCCCACCTCCGTATGCCCGTCGAACCGAATTCGTTCCTTCACCTTGAAGGTGGGGGGTTTGCCCACGTCGTGCAGCAGGGCCCCGAAGGCGAGCGTTGCCGACGGCTCCTTCAGTTGTCGAAGGAGGAGGAGCGTGTGGGTGTAGACATCCCCTTCAGGATGAAATTCCGGAGGCTGTTCGACGCCGATCATGGTTTCCACTTCGGGCAGAACATAGTGTAGCACGCCGAAGTCCCGCATCAATTCGACGGCGGTCGCCGCCGGACCGTGCGTCATCATCTTGACGAGTTCGTCGCGGAGGCGCTCGGCGCTGACGTCCACACTGAGAGCCGCAAGCTCGCGCACGGCGGCGGCCGTTTCAGGATGAATGTCGAATCCCAGCCGGGCGGCGAACCGGAGAGCCCGCATGATCCGGAGGCGGTCCTCACGGAGACGCCCGCGCGCATCACCGATGGCGCGGATACATTTTGTATGGAGGTCCTTCTCGCCGCCGACAAAATCGTGAATCTTCTTCCCAATCGGATCGTAAAAAAGCCCGTTGATGGTGAAGTCCCGGCGGGAGGCATCCTCGCGGGGGTCCTGGGAGTAGTTCACGGCGTCCGGATGCCGTCCGTCCGCATAGGCTTCGTCTTTTCGGAACGTGGCGACCTCGTATTCGCCGTCCTCCTGGAGAACGAGGATGACGCCGAACTGTGCGCCGACCGGCACGGTGCGTTCAAACAGCTTCATGATCTCATCCGGCGTGGCCGACGTGGCGATGTCGTACTGCTTGGGTTCGGTGATCGGAAGACCGAGGAGTTGGTCGCGGACGCATCCTCCCACGAGCAGGGCTTGATGCCCCTTTTCGCGCAATCGGCGGAGGATGCGGGAGGCGCCCTCGGGTATGCGATCAAGCATGGTCGGCATGGTATCAAATGGCCGCGGGGCACTCAAACTGGACTTCGTGTCACGCACGGAAACGGTTTGACGGGATGGAATCGGGGACGTAATCTCCCCCTTCATGGCGGACTACGACCGGCTCTCGGGAATGGACTTTTCGTTTCTCAAGCTGGAAACGGCCAACACCCACATGCACGTCGGGGCGTGTTCCGTCTTCGCGGCCGGTCCGCTTCGCAAGAAACGGGGAGGCTTGGATGAGGGGCGCCTGACCCGGGCGGTGGAATCGCGACTTCACATGGTCCCTCGATTTCGGCAGAAGCTGGCCTGGATTCCGGTGGAAGGGCGCCCGGTTTGGGTGGACGACCGCAACTTCAACATTCACTACCACATCCGTTTCACGGCCCTGCCCGCGCCCGGCACCGATGAGCAGTTGAAGACGCTGGCCGGACGGGTCATGTCCCAGGCCCTCGACCGTTCCAAACCGCTCTGGGAAATGTGGTTCGTGGACGGGCTGAAAGGAAACCGCCTTGCGGTTATCAACAAGGCCCATCACTGCATGGTGGATGGTATCTCGGGGATCGACCTCGCCTCTGTGCTGATGGAAACTTCGCCGGAACCGGCGCCCGTGCCCGACCCCGAGCCGTGGACGCCCCGCACAGAGCCTCGACCGATGAAGCTTCTCGCCGATTACGTGAAAAGGCGCGCGCTGACGCCTGTGGAGACGGCTCGAGGCCTCAGATCCTTTGTGCGGCAACCGGTCCAAACCATCGAACGCACCCGGAAGAATCTTCGCGCGTTGGGAGCGGCTCTTGCGCCCGGACTCCACCTCCCGCCCCGGACCCCTTTCAATGCGGCGATCGGTCCGCATCGGAGAATCGAATGGGTCCAAACCGATCTCAACGATTTCAAGGCCATCAAGAACGCTCTGGGTGGAACGGTCAACGATGCGGTGCTCGGGGTGGTCAGCGGGGCGCTCCGGGGATTCCTGGCCCATCGCGGCGAAAAAATCTCCGGAATTCAGTTGCGGGCGATGGTCCCGGTGAGCGTTCGTGATGAAAGCGAGCGAGGCACCATGGGGAACCACGTGGCCTCCATGCTCGCGGAACTCCCCGTGGGCGATCCGGATCCGCGCAAGCGATTGGAGACCGTTCAGCAGGCCATGGGGAAGCAAAAGGAGTCCAAGAATGCGCTGGGGGCGAAAACGATCAGCCGCCTGGCCGAATGGGCATTTCCCAACCTGGCCGCACAGGCTGCCCGACTGCAGATCGAGAGGCTTCCGTTCAACCTCGTCGTCACCAACGTGCCGGGGCCGCAGTTTCCCCTCTACTTTCAGGGGGCGGAGCTGAAAGGGGTTTACCCGCTCATGCCGCTCGCCCAGGGGTTGGGTCTCGGTGTGGCGCTGGTCAGCTATAACGGATCGCTATTCTTCGGACTCACCGCCGATTGGGACGTCATGCCCGATCTCGCGGTCCTTGCCGATTGCATTCAAGACTCAACGCAGGAACTGCTCGCGGTCGCAACGGGGAAAGCCGGGTCCACCGAGCGGCATAAGCACCGCTGAATGAGGGTCCTCATTCTGGGCGGGCGCGGCCAGCTCGGCACCGCGCTGACCGATCTTCTGAAAGAGCGGGAAAATGGAAACTGCCACTCCGCGACTTCCGCCGAAGCCGATCTCCGAAAACCTGAAACCCTAAGGGACACGGTTGGCCGGTTCAGACCGGACGTCGTGATCAACACGGCGGCGTACAATTTTGTGGATCGCGCGGAGCAGGAGGTCAGGGAGGCTTTCATGACGAATGCCGTGGGCGTGCGCGAACTGGCGGTTGTATGCCGCGACGCGGGCGCCGTATTGATCCATTGCAGTACCAATTACGTCTTCGACGGACGCAAAAAAACGCCCTACGGAGAGTCGGACGCTCCGAACCCTTTATGCGTCTACGGGCTCTCCAAACTGGCGGGCGAAGTCATGGTGGCGCGGACGTGGGAAAAGCATTTCATCGTTCGATCAAGCGGGTTGTACGGCACGGCCCGCTCCGACCGCATCAAGAAGAACTTTGTCGAACAAATGTTGGCCCGGACCGGGGAGCAGGCCGAAGTACGGGTTGTGCGGGACCAACGGTGCACCCCCACCTACTGCCGTGATCTGGCGGGGGCGTTGCTCCGCCTGGCTGCATCCCGCCGATACGGGCTCTATCACATTACGAACGGTGGTGCTTGCTCGTGGGCCGAATTTGCCCGGGAAATCTTCCGGCAATCGGGAAAAAAGATTCGCGTGAAGGGAGTTCTGACCGCTGCTTTCCCGACCGCGGCTGAACGGCCCCGCAATACGGTTCTCGCCAATAGAAATTTCAGACGAGCGGGGTTCACGCCCTTGAGGGATTGGCAGGCGGCGCTGGCGGACTATCTGAAAAATCGTCCGAGCGGGTCCACTCAGACGTAGCCAATTCGGGTCACGAACCGCATCGGGCAGAATTCAAAGCAGCCTTCGGGATCGAGCGCCTTCAGGGCAAGCGAGAAATCCAATTTTCGGCGCATCCCGCGCGTGCGCTTCTCCCGGCCGCAGACCACAAATACCGGAATCCCACGGGCGCGTGCCCGTCGTGCGATGGCGAGGGTTCCGACCTTGTTCACGATTCCTTGTCCGGGCACGACGGCATCTGCCCCAACAAGGACCACATCCACTTTGCGGAGAGCGGCATCGACGTCCGTATCCGCAACACGGTGGACCTCGATTGCTTCTGCGTGGAGCATCGCTTGTGTTCGACGCCCCTCGCCCAGGGGATACGAATCCGTGGCGAAGACGTGCGATGGCCGGAGATAGCGGAGGGCGGAGAGAACGGTCGACGAGTAACTGTGAGTCAGGATGGCGCCGGCTCGGGCGAGACCAGGGGGGAACCCAATTGCGGCGCGACTTGGAGCTTCGAGCGAAATCGGTACCCGACGCCTGTCATTCGCAGGCCTAAAGCCTGCGCCTACCGCGGATTCAGTTTCTAGGTAGCCGCGGGCTTTAGCCCGCGCCGCTCGGTGGGCAGCCGCTCCGATTCCGGGCATGAGCGGCCGGGCCGCAGCGAGGGTGACCGCAGCCATTTGCCGACATGCCAGGTGCTTTCCTGGAATCCCGCCGATGAGCGTGCTTGCCTCGTGCGCCAATTCCGCCGCGCCGTGGCTCCGATCATGGGCCAGCCGTCGAACCCCACGGAAGATCTTCCGGTCCAGACCACGGGGAACGCCGGAGTAGGGCGGAAAGACTCGCCTGAATCCATCCACGAATCGAGGTGGAGTCCTGAGTGACTCCAATTCACGAGGCCGCACCCATCGGTACCCGATGTTCTCTGAATTCAGTCGAACGCGACGGGTGCTCGTCCGGAACAAGTAGGGCGTGATGACCCAATTCACTCCAAAGGAATTGTCTCGCGCCGTCATGGGCCGTCCCTTTTGCACGAGAGTCAAATCGTCCGCTGTCAGCCCGGTTTCCTCGTAGATCTCCACGTAGACTTGGACGTCCTCCGGGAATTCGACCGTTCCGCTGACGCCCGCCCAATAGCCCGGGTACGTTCCGATCCGGCGGCTTCGTTGGAGAACAAGGATCCTCCCCCGGTTCTCCAGGAAGGCGGTTACCACGCGCTGGTTCCGGAATTTCATCGGTGATTCGTGTCCAAATGACGGCCCCTACTGTACAATGCCCCGATGGCTTCGGGAAACGGCGTTCTCCCTTCCATGGTCCGCACGAGGCTGATCAGGCCTCTCAATGAGAATCTCGCCGGTCTGGGTGGGTACGTGATGCTTCTCTCCAGCGTTCTCCGCCTGACCGTCAAGCGACCGTTCCGGTTTCGCCTCCTCCTCCAGCACATGGAATTCATCGGCGTGCAATCCTGGTTCATCATTCTCCTCACGGGAACGTTTACCGGAATGGTGTTCGCCCTCCAAACCTACAAGGGATTCGCAAAGTTCGGGAGCGAGGCGCTGGTCGGCGCGATTTCCATGCTGGCCATGACGCGCGAGCTGTCGCCGGTGTTCACGGCGGTCATGATCACCGCGCGGGCCGGCTCGGCGATGGCGGCGGAACTGGGGACGATGCGTGTGACCGAGCAGATCGACGCCCTCCACACGATGGCGGTCAATCCCGTCCACTACCTGCTCGTCCCGCGCATTCTGGCCACCACCCTCATGGCCCCCTTTCTGACCGTCCTGTTCGATTTTGTCGGAGCGATCGGATGTTATTTTGTCGCCGTCATGCTGTTGGGGATCGATCCGGGCGACTTCACGGGACGCATTCTCGAAGTGGTGAAAGTCGGCGACGTGTTTCAAGGTCTTTTCAAAGGGCTCATCTTTGGATTCCTCCTGAGCTCGATCGGATGCTACAAGGGGTTTCATTCGGAGGGGGGAGCGAAGGGCGTGGGCAATGCGACCGTGCAAGGGGTCGTGCTCGCCTGCATTACGATCCTTGTCGGCGACTACTTTCTGACTGCGCTCATGTTCAGGGCGTGATACTATGCGGTCGGCAATTGGGAGTGCATGCTATTGAGGCGACCGCAAGTACTACGAGGATGAAGAATAGAACAACAAGGAGCTCGTTAGTAAAATCACACGAATGGCCTTCGTCGAAATCCGCGACCTGACCAAGAGTTTTCACGCTCACACCGTGCTGAAGGGCGTCAACCTGGACATTGAGAAAGGGAAGACGACGGTGATCCTCGGCCAGAGCGGATGCGGCAAGAGCGTATTGGTCAAGCACATCATCGGACTGCTCAAACCGGAGCGTGGAAAGGTTCGCGTGGATGGCCACGATGTGACCACCTGTTCGGAAAAAGAAATGACCGAGGTGCTCAAGCGGTTTGGAATGCTGTTCCAATTCGCAGCCCTCTTCGACTCCCTTACGGTGGCGGAAAACGTCGGCTTTGCACTCAAGGAGCACACGACCATGGGAGTCGAAGAGATCGAAAAGATCGTGGCAAAGAAGCTGGCCCAAGTGGGGCTCAAGGGCGTTGAAGATCTGTTTCCGGCGGAACTTTCGGGCGGCATGCGCAAGCGGGTGGGGTTGGCCCGGGCGCTCTCCATGGACCCGGACATCGTGATTTTCGACGAGCCGACATCGGGTCTCGATCCCATCACGTCGGCCAACATCGATGAGCTGATCCGCTCCGTGCAGAAGGAGCTTGGGCTGACGGCGATTGTGATCACCCACGACGTGGCTTCGAGCTACGGCATCGGCGACCACATAGCGCTCCTGCATGAAGGCCGGGTCGTTGAACAAGGCACACCCAAAGATATTCAGCATTCGCCGAACCCCATCGTGCAGCAGTTCATTCATCGGCGCGTCGAGGGTCCCATCCAGATCCACTGATCCATCATGAGCACACCCGTTCGAGTCGGAATCTTCGTCGCTCTCCTCCTTGGGGTGCTTCTGTGGGGGACACTCAAACTGACCGGCGAGCGCGGGATCATGGGCGGGGGCTATCGGGTAAGCTTGGTTCTCGAGTCCGCCGAGGGACTGAGAGCGGGTGGTTTCGTCCGGATGGCGGGTGTTCCGATCGGGCAGGTGGAGTCCATCGAACTGGAGGGGACGAGCGCGCGAATCCACGTCCGAATCAAGGGCGACGTGCGACTCAGGGAAGATTGCCAGGTGACGGCGAAGACGACGGGAATCCTGGGCGATCGATTTCTCGACATCAGGGGGTGTACCGATGCAGCTCCCGAAATTCAGGACGGAGGGGAGATCAAACGCATCGGGGTGTCTACGAGCCTCGATGAGATCACGTCCAAGCTGTCCGGGATTGCGGAGAACATCAAGTCGGTCACCGACGCCCTGAGCAGCGTTCTCGGTGGCAAGAAGGGGGAGGAGCAGTTCGGCGCCATGGTGGAGGACCTCCGTGGCACGATCCACAGCGTGCGACAGATTGTGGAGGAGAACCGCGGCGATTTCAGCCGGAGCATGGCCAATTTCAGGAAGATTTCGGAAAGCCTCGGGGAGTCGGCCCCGGTGATTGCCGACAAGCTTGAGCATGCGGCAGAGGATATTCAGGAGTTTGTGAAGAACAACCGTGGCCGCCTGGAAAAGGACCTGGAACAGTTCGACAAGATGGTGGCGGAATTGTCCGAGTCGGCCAAGAGCCTGAGAAACATCACGGAAAAGATTGACAAGGGAGAGGGGACGCTCGGAAAGCTGGTGAATGACCCGGCACTGGCGGATTCGCTGACGAAGACCATCGGGGATGTGCAGGGCGCCGTGGAAAAGATCGGCCAACTCAAGATCGGCGTGGAATATCGCGGCGAGGTGATGATGGCGGACAGGCAGGGGGGGGGATCGGACACGGGCATGAAGAACTACCTTTCCGTTCGCGCCCAGCCGAGGCCGGACAAATACTTTCGATTCGGCGTGGTGGTGGACCCGCTCGCCGCCGAGATCGATCGGAGCCGGGAGTACGATGCGACCGGCGCCGTCCGATTGGATGACAAGGGGAACCGCGTGGAGGCCGTAACGGCGTCCTCCAAAGACATCAGATTCTCGGTGGAAATCGCCAAGCGATACAGTTTCCTCACTCTTCGTGGAGGGCTTCTTGAGAGCACGGCCGGAGTGGGCATGGACATGCAGTTCTTCCGGGACGCCCTCATGTTTTCAGCCGAAGGATTCGACTTTGCCCGCGATGCCCGTCCACATCTCAAAGTACGAGCGGAATACACCTTTCTCCGGTACATCACGGCCAACGTGGGGTACGACGACCCCCTCTACCGGCCGGACACGCAGGAGAGAAACATATTGTTTGAGGAGTTCGGCGCGCGCCGGAGGCCGAGTGTGTTCTTTGGTGGGGGCATGCGATTTACAGATGAGGATCTGAAAACTCTCCTGCCCTTCATTCCAGGCTTGTAGGATATGGTTATCTCCTGCGGGAAGTGCGCCAAGTCGTTCCTCTTGCCGGATGACAAGATCAAGCCCACAGGCACGCGCGTTCGGTGCAAACAGTGCGGGCATGAATTTGTCGTGATGCCTCCCACGGCTCCCCCACCGGCAGCAGAGGAGCCTATTCTTCTTTCGGATCCCGATCCCCTCACCGTCACGCCTGCATCCGGGCTCCAGCGTTCTGCACCGCCGGCCTCCCAAGGGGGCGATGTCGCCTCGTCCTACGAAATCACATTCCAAGGGTTGGAATCGGGTGGTCCAGCCCCGTCGGGCGAAGAACCTCCTTCTTCGGGAGGAATGAGCGACGCGGACCTCGTGTCCGCTCTGCAATCCGACCCGCTTCTGGCGGCGCCCGAAGAAGCCGCTCCGCCGGCGGGTGGAGATGTTTCGATCGACTTCGGAGTGCTGGATCAGGTTCCGGAGGCGCCGCCCCCTGTTTCTCTTTCCGCCGGTGCTGAACCTCCGTCCCCGGAGATGGATGCGCTTTCCATGGCGGAACCGGAGGCTTCCGCGTCCGCGCAGGACGTATCCTCCCTGCAACTCGACAATCTCAGCCTCGAGGAGCCGCCCCCGGAAGAGCACGCGCCCTCGCTGATGGCCGAACCCATGCGCGGTGGCGGAAGCGGTGGCGCGGAATCTTCCTCGGCCGGAGCAGACCCGTTGGCCGGTCTCGATCTGGATTTCACGCTGGATGAGAAAGCGATGGGAGGCGGACTTTCGGAGTCGCATCTCTCCTCACCGTCCCCACCACCTCCTCCTGCCCCGCCTACCCCCGAACCCTCGATTTTTGAACCGACCTCGGTGGAATCTGCGCCGACCCCTCCACCTGCTGCGGTTACGCAAGAGAGCTTGAAAGCCGAGTTCGAGTCTTTGGGACGCGACAGCCTGATCAAGGGGAACCTGGACGAGATTCAGGCCCCTGAGGCACCGGCCTACCCGTCGCCACCCTCACCGAGGGAACAGGAGCCGGTTCGGGCGGCCGCGACACCGACGTCAGTGGCCGCCAAGGTCGCGGCGCGGGCGGCGGAGAAGGAAAAGAAAGTCGCCCATCTCCGCCGGTTGGAGCTCCGGAGTTCGGGTTGGCTGACGGCCCCTCTTTGGCTAATCCTCCTGGCCGGATTTGGCGCGGCAGTGTGGTGGTTTTCGCCGGTCCCCATGCCCGGCATGGGCGAGCCGCCTTCGCGGGTGACCGTGGAATCGCTGATTGCTTCCCGGATCGGATTGCGTCCTGTGACGGAGGATGTCAGTCCGTCGATCCGCCGGGTTCGAGGCCGATCGTATCAGAATGCGTACGGTGAGAGCTTTTATATCGTCACGGGAGTTGTGCAGAAAATTCAGGCCGAAACCCAGACCCTGCGCGCCACGTTCCTCGATGCGCAGGGCTGGAAGATGGGTGAGGAGCCTGCCTACTGGGTGAAGGAGATCCCGCCTCGTGAATTCGCGTTGCTGAGCCTCGTGGAGCTTCGTCAGGCGTTGACGAATCTGGCGGTGGGATTCCAGGAAGCGGGCGCTGATATTTCTTTTGCGATTGTTTATCCGACGCCGCTGAAAATTCCGGACCGCACTATCCTCGAATGGACCGACGCCGGACCTCGATCCCCCACCGGCGGTTCGTGAGCTCGCTCCCCGAATTGGATTGACAAGGGGGGGGCAGGCTCCTATAAGTACCACCGGTGAGAATCGGTCTCGTCAACAGCATTCTGGGGCTTTTCTCCAACGATCTCGCGATCGATTTGGGAACGGCCACGACCCTTGTCTACTTGAAGGGGCAGGGGATCATCGCCCACGAGCCGTCCGTCGTCGCGGTCCACACCGATCCTCACGGCGTCAAGCGAGTCCTTGCCGTCGGCCTGGAAGCCAAGGAGATGCTGGGTAAGACGCCGGGAAACATCCAGGCGATTCGTCCGCTCAAGGATGGGGTCATCGCCGATTTCGAAGTCACCGGTGAAATGCTGCGCTACTTTATCGCGAAGGCGCACAACCGCCGATCGCTCCTGAGGCCGCGCATTGTCATCTGCGTGCCCTACGGCATCACGGAAGTGGAGAAGCGGGCCGTGCGCGACTCCGCTGAAACGGCGGGGGCGCGCGAGGTGTACCTGATCGAAGAGCCCATGGCGGCGGCGATCGGGGCCGGGCTTCCCATCACGGAACCCTCGGGCAACATGGTCGTAAGCATTGGCGGCGGCACGACCCAGGTGGCCGTGATTTCCCTGGCCGGGATCGTCACCAGCAAGTCCCTGCGCGTGGCGGGGGACAAGATGGACGAAGCGATCCTCCAATTCATCAAGAAAAAGTATAATCTGCTCATCGGTGAGCGGGCCGCCGAGAATATCAAGATCCAGATTGGGAACGCCTTTCCGATGAACGAAGTGCTCACCATGGAAGTCAAGGGGCTCGACCAAGTGTCCGGGTTGCCCAAGTCCATCACCATCAATTCGGATGAAACGCGCGAAGCCCTTTCCGAACCGATCAACAACATTGTGGATACGCTGAAGGAGACCCTCGAACGGACACCGCCCGAACTGGCTGCCGATATTGTCGACCGCGGCGTCGTGCTCACCGGGGGGGGGTCGAAGCTCCACAATTTGGACCGTCTCCTTCGGGAAGAAACGGGTGTTCCGGTGGTGCTGGCCGACGAGCCCGATACGTGCGTCGTGCTCGGCTCGGGCAAGGTCCTCGACGAGATCGAGCTTCTCAAGCGGATCACCGTCGAGTAGCGCGTTCGTTTGTTCCGCTTCCGAATCCAGATCGTCCTCGTCCTGATCGTTTTCCTCGCCGCGGGAAACGCCGTCTATCAAGCCAATCGAACCGGCCATCCCTCCACCATGGCAGGAGAGAAATGGATGGTGGAGCTTTCGCTCTGGCCCACCCGTTGGTTTGCATGGCCGTTTCGTCAGGCCGCGAAAGTGTGGGATCGGTACGTGGCCTTGGTGGGCGTTTCGAAGGAGAACGAGTCGCTCAGGCGGCGCCTGGCGGAGCTGGAAATGGAAACGACGCGGCTGAAAGAGGTGGAGCTTTCCCACGGCCGGATGAAATCGCTCATGGAGTTTCGCGAAACGCTGCCCCAGGCCATGGTGGGTGCCCAGGTGGTCGCGCGAACGGAGGACGGGACATCCGCGGCCCTGTTCATCTCGACGGGGGCCAAGAAGGGTGTTTCAGCGGACGCGGCGGTGGTCGGCCTGGGAGGGTTGGTGGGCAGGGTGGTCACAGCGTCGCGCGACTACGCGAAAGTCTTGCCTATGACGGACGCATCGAGCGCCGCCGGAGCCGTGGTCCAACGATCGAGGGTCCAGGCGGTTGTGCGAGGGGCGGGTCGGAACCGATGCCGCCTGGAGCACGTCCCCGTCAACAGCGATGTCGGCGTGGGCGATGCGGTTGTGACCTCGGGTCTGGACGGCCTTTTCCCCCCCGGCCTCATGATCGGACTGGTCAGCCGGGTGGAGCGGCCCACGGGCGCTTTCTTCGCGGAAATTGAATTGGCCCCGGCGGTCCGGATCAGCCAGTTGGAGGAAGTTCTGGTGATTTCGCCCGGCCGGGCGGATGAAACAAACCCCTCCACCGATTTCCCGGCAGGATCGCCATGAGGATCCTTCAATCGCCCGGGGCGGCGCCCGAGGTCCGCAGGGTCCGAATCCACCTGTTCTGCGTTCTAGCCGCCATGCTTCTCTTGGGTCTGGGCCCCTACCTGCCTTCTCCCATCCAGCCGGTCCACCTGTGTCTGGCCACGGTGGTCTTTCTAGCCCTCAGCCGGCCTTCGTGGTCGGACCTGGTCGCGGTCTTCTTGTATGGGATCTGGATGGACTCTCTTTATTCGTGGTTCAAGGGCTACGCTCTGAGCTGGGTGGTCGTATACCTTCTCATCCAGGGACTTCTTCGGATCGTCCGCGTCAATTCCGTGGCGACCCGAACCGCCGTGGGAGCGGGGACCTTCACCGCCGTCTGGGCCGTGCGATGGCTCCTCAGCGAAACCTTCGATTCGGAAGGGGCGTATTTCCGGTGGGGTTGGCTTTTGCTGCAGCCCCTGCTGGGAGCCGGGTGGACCCTCCTCTGTTTCGTCCTGTACGAAAGGCTGGAGCGGGTGGGCAAGGAGAAATCACTGGTCTTCCGCGCCCGGTAGCCGAAATTTGAACGGGTTGACTGACAGTGAGATAATTCCCCGGTGAGCACCCGGTTTATCACCTCCGGTAAAGAAGAGCGGGACATCCGGCGCCGCCTGAAGATCTTTGTAATCGCCTGTTCGGCGCTCTTCGCGTTCATGCTGGTCCGACTGTGGACGCTCCAAGTGTTCAGCGGCGCGAAGTATCGGATTCAATCGGAGCGGAACCGGATCCGCTTGGTGGAGGTGAAGGCGTTGCGCGGGGAGATTGTGGACCGCGCGGGACGGACCTTGGCCGAGAATCGCGCGGCGTTCGATCTTCTTGTGGTCAAGGAAGATGCTTCCAAAACGCTCGCTCGATCGCTGGGTTCGATTTCGCGCATCCTCGGCGTTCCCCGTGAAGATTTGGAATCGCGGATTGGATCGGCCCCCGCGGCGCCATTCGGCGAAATCCCGGTGGCCCGGGACCTCTCGTGGGAGCAAGTGGTGACCATCGAGGCGAAGGGCGCCGAGTTGCCCGGATTTCTCATCCGACACGTCTTCGTGCGGCAGTATCCGTACAGTTCATTGGGGGCACACGTCCTCGGCCACTTGGGGGAGATTACGGAGCAGGAGGTGCGGCAGGAGCGTTACAAAGTGAAATACCGGCCGGGCGATTTGGTCGGCAAGCTGGGCGTGGAACGCAGCCAGGAGGAGTATCTCAAGGGCGTGGACGGAGGGGAGCTGGTCGAGGTGGACGCGTACGGTAGCCGGCAGACGGTTCTCGATCGGATCCCTTCAAATCCCGGCGCCAAGGTGTATCTCACTCTGGATCTGGATCTCCAGAAAGTGGCCGAGGCCGTGATGGAAGGAAAGGACGGTGCGGTGGTCGCCATGGACCCTCGGAATGGTGAGATCCTGGCCTTGGTGAGTCACCCCGCGTTCGATCCCAACGCGTTCAGCCGAGGCGTGGGCAGCGAGGCGTGGAGTTTGCTGGTCAACGCGCCGGCGAAACCCCTCCAGAACCGGGCCATCGCGGGAGGTTACTCACCGGGGTCGACCTTCAAACTGGTTACGGCCCTCGCGGCGCTGGAGCAGGGGAGACTCGACCCCGACCATACGGTGAGATGCCGTGGGGAGTACCATTTTGGCGACCGGGCCTATCGGTGCTGGCGCGAGCACGGCCACGGGAGCGTCGCGCTCCACCGGGCGATCGTGGAGTCCTGCGATATTTTCTTCTATCTGGCCGGACTCACCGCCGGTATCGACGCGATTTCCGACACCGCGATGAAGCTGGGTCTCGGTCGGAAGACCGGGATCAACCTGTTGGGCGAGCAGCCCGGGCTCATTCCCACCCGCGCATGGAAGCAGAAAGTCTACAAGCAGAAATGGATGGATGGGGAGACGCTGTCCGTTTCCATCGGGCAGAGTTTTGTGACCGTCACGCCGCTTCAACTGGCCACGGCCTACTCCACCTTCGCGAATGGAGGCAGCGTGTTCCGGCCGAGGGTGGTGTCCCGCGTGATCGGCCCGGAGGGGCAGTTCTACCAAGACTATCCGGTCCAAAAAGAGGGGGCCATTTCCTTCACGCCGGCGGCCTACAAAGAAGTTCTCGAGGGGTTGGAGGGTGTGGTCAGCGAGCCCACCGGGACCGGCTGGCGGGTCAAGATGAAGGACATCACGATTGCCGGGAAGACCGGTACGGCCCAGGTGGTCAAGATGAAGGAGCGGACCGAGGATAAGGACTTTGAAAAGATCCCCTACGAGTACCGTGACCACGCCTGGTTTGTGTGCTTCTTGCCTGCGGAGCAACCCCAGTTGGCCATCGCGGTGCTCGTTGAGCACGGCGGTCACGGCGCCTCCGCCGCCGCCCCCGTCGCACGCGCGATGATCGAGAGATATCTCGCCATTCGGAATCTCCCGAGCTTGTGACCCCACCCTTCCCCCGCCGGTGCGATTTGAAATCTCAAATTTCAAATTTGAGATTCGGAGGAGGTGGGGGGTGATTGAGGCCCGCCGCGTGCCGCGAGTGGACCCCGTCTTGTTCGGGGTATTCCTGTTTCTCCTGCTCTTCGGCGCGCTGAATGTGTACAGCGCATCCCGTTCCTATGCCGTTTCAGGCACACCGCTCTACGTCAAGCAGTTGGCGTGGTGCACTCTGAGCGCGGGGGCCTTTCTCATCGCCGCGCGTGTCCAAGTCCAAATCCTCCACAGTCTTGCCTATGCGCTCTACGCGCTCTTCATTCTCCTGCTGGTGGTCACCCATTTCTTCGGCTTCAAGGCCCTGGGCGCCCAGCGATGGATCGCCGTCGGAGGGTTCACGTTCCAGCCCTCGGAGGTGATGAAACTTCTCATCCCGCTGGCCATTGCGCGCTACCTGCATGGCGTGAAGGCCCCTCGAGGTTTCGGCCTCCGGGATTTGGTGGTGCCGCTGCTCCTGATCCTCTTGCCTGTTCTGCTCATCTTCAAGCAGCCCGATTTGGGCACGGCCAGCCAGATCGCTATCGCGTCGCTCACCCTTCTCCTGATGACCGACATCAAGCGCGGTCTCCTCATGCGGGCGCTCCTCATCGCCGCCATATCCGGTCCTTTGGGGTGGTTTATTCTAAAGGACTACCAGAAGCAAAGAATCATCACCTTCCTGAACCCCGAGAAATACGAGATGAGCTCCGGGTACCAGGTGATCCAATCCAAAATCGCGGTCGGGTCCGGACAGCTCTTTGGGAAGGGCTTCGCGCAGGGGACCCAGGCCCGTCTTCGTTTTCTACCGCAGCGGCACAGCGACTTCATCTACTCCGTCATTGCCGAGGAGTGGGGATTCCTGGGCAGCGGGCTCGTCCTTCTCCTCCTGTTCATTTTGTTCTTCAAAGGGATTCGGGTCGCCTATCTCACGAACAACATCTTCCAAACGTATCTCGTTGTGGGAATCATCGCCCAATTTGCGTGGCAGGCGGCCTTGAATGCCTTGATGGTCCTCGGTCTGCTGCCGGTGGTCGGCATGCCGATGCCGCTCTTGAGCTATGGAGGAACGAACCTCGTGGTGATGGGGGCCATCTTCGGGATCCTCTCGAATATCCGCTCCGAAACCGGCGCGCAGGCCTAGCCCTCACGCCTCCGGCTTGTTCCCGAATGTCACCGCACCCGGGTGGCCCTTGACAAGAACACTAATTTGGGATAATTGTCCCAAATATGACAAGCCCGGATCGGTCCTCACTCCTGGCCGCGGTGGCCAAGATGCTCCGACCCCTTGCGCGGATCCTGGTCCGCAATGGAGTCCCCTATGGCACCTTCGCCGATCTGGCCCGGCGGGCCTACGTCGGAGTCATGGCGGAGGAGTCCGGTGTCCACGGGCGGAAGCAGTCCATCTCCCGCATTTCGATCCTGACGGGACTCTCACGCAAGCAGGTAAGCCGGCTCCTGGCCGAGCCCGATCCTCACGAGAGCGGTGCGGCCGATCGGTACAATCGGGCGGCGAGAGTCATCAGCGGGTGGGTCCGCGACCGCCGATTCAGCGGAAACGGCGGCCGCCCAGCCGCGCTCCGATTGGAGGGACGAGGGCGAACGTTCGGCGCATTGGTCCGGCGCTACAGCGGAGACGTTCCCTCCCGGGCCGTGTTGGATGAACTCCTGCGCGTGGGAGCCGTGGAGAGGGTGGGGCGCGATGCGATCCGCCTGAAGCGCCCTGCGTATGTGCCTTCGACGGACGAGGCCGGCATGCTCGACATCCTGGGAACGGATGTGGGGGATTTGATTTCGACCATCGATCATAATGTGAGGACAAAGGGGCAGGCCCCCTTCTTCCAGCGAAAAGTTTCCTATGACAACTTGCCCGCGGAGGTGATCCAGGATCTGCGGCAGCGCACCGCATCGAAAGCACAATCTTGGCTGGAGCAATCGGATCGATGGCTGGCCGGGAAGGATCGCGACCTCAACCCGTCGGTGCGGGGCAGCGGGCGGATGCGGGCCGGAATCGGAATTTACTATTTTGAGGAAGATGTAAGCGAAGGAGGTAAGGAGTCATGACGTACAGCAGGTTTCTGTTTCTCATCGCAGCGGTTTCCATGGCCGGGGGATTGGCCTCGTGCGCGGATACGAAGGACGGCGCCACGGATGGCGGCATCGGGGGGACCGGCATCAAGGAAGCCTCGGAATCGGGTTCCGGCGAGGTTCTCTCCAGCGCCGCGGCCGTGACCTCCGCAACCGAGGGGTTGAGGCTTTTCTCCGAACTCACTCACCCGCCCGCCGCGGGCACGATCGGGCAGACGGGAATTCGGGGAGGAACAGGAGGAACCCTACGTCTGGCTCCAGCGAGCCTTTCCGCCCTGCGAAGATCTCATTTTCAATTCGATACGACTCCGATTACCACGGCCAAGGGCTACTGGAAGTGCGACCACAACGCGGACGGAAGCTGGACGTTCACGGCGCACGACGCGCAATCGAACCCCGCCGAAACCACCGACTTCACGGACACGTATGCCCAGCAAGGCAAGGGGGGCGATTGCGAACTCAACTCGGACTATCTGGGAACGGACTACATTACGAAGGCTTCCTGCAAGCTGAACTTCGCCGAACTCATGGCGCTTGCGCAGAACAAGCCGACGTCCTCGTGCATCCCGCTCGGCCAGACCGCCGCGGGGGTGTCCTGCCAGTTGGGGCCGGCGGGGTGCGATGCAATGGAAGATCTCTCAAACAATGAATACGACGACCTCTTGGGAGTGACCGGCGCCACGTTCAAGTCCACCAAGTCGGGGGGCGCATCGGAGGAAGGCAAAGTGGCGATCAATCGCTCCGCCAAAACATGGACCATGGAGAAGACCGTGAAAGGATCGGTCCCGGGCATCACCTCCGTCGTCGAGAAGATCGAATATACCTACAGTGGCCGCGGCGAACCCGATGCCGAGATCTCGCTTTTCCAAGATTGGCTCAAGACCCCGGAAAAAGCCAAACTGGTCGACTACGCCACACAAACCTGCGGCGCCTTGACGCCCGCCGCTCTCTGCACACATCTGAAAGACCTCATCACGTTTGTGAAATCGGAGAGTTTCGAACTCAACCCGTCGACCAAGGAAGACTTGGTGACGAAGTATACGAAGATCACGACCCAGGCCGATGGAACCGTGATCACGGAAATCGGAGTGCCAGATCAGCCCTTCTTTTGCCAGTACAACAAGGAGACCAACACCTGCGCCAAGGAACCGACCAAGGGCACCTCCTCCAAGACAACCCAGTATCCGGCGGGATCGACCGTGGCAAAGCTGGAAGAAAAGGCAAGCGTCCTGACGGATGCAGTCACGAACAAATCCGCCATCTCACTCGAAAAAACGACAACCCGGTCCGACGGCACGGTTGCCGCCGAGTCGATCAACCTCACCAAGGACGAATCGACGGGCGCCATCACCGGGACGGGAAAGACGAAGGATGGCCCGAGCGAATCGTGCATCCGATTCGACGGGAACGAAGCCAAGGAAACCGGCAAGCTGGACAAGGTCGAAACGCATGCGGATGGATCGCTCGTCGAGGAGCACGTGGATGCTCCGACGAAAGGGAAGTTTGCCTACGGCAAGTCGATCTATGCTTCGGGCCAAGCCGATTGTGCGGCGTACACGGTTACGGGCGGCAAGCTCCTCGAGAGCACGGAAGCCACCGTGCAGGAGAACGCGGATGGGACCGGTTCCTTGTCCATCACCAATCCGGACGGCTCAAGCATCCACCTTGCATCAACGAAGGCATGTACAGGCTCGGTTTGCACAGTGACGGCCACAGGCGAGGGAAAAGACAAGCGTGGGTCGTTCACAATAGCGAAAACGGACCTCCCGAGCGGTTCATCCACGCTCCAGATCGACTGGACTTCGGCGGATGGCAAGGAGAAAGCCAAACTCGATTTGACGCTCGCGGTGGACGGGACGTCGACGGGCACCCTCCAGCACAACGATGCCGTCTATGACGCGACGATCCAACCGGATGGGAGCGCCAGGATCTGCCTCAAGAGCGGGTCGGCCCCCGGCGTGACTGCGGGCCAGTGCCTGACACTCTCCGCGGCTGATTTGGCTGGCTGATTCCCGAGCTTCTCTCGGGTCCCGAGGTTAAGAGCCTCTAACAGAATGCGTAGGGGAGGGTCTTCAGACCCTCCCGACAAGAGGGAGCATCTGAAGATGCTCCCCTACGGAGGAGATGAGGGACGTTGGTAGGAAGATAGGTTTTCCATGAGCCGCCTCATAGGCTCCCAAGATCCTCTCGGCAACATCGAATTCTTCGAGTACGACAAGAACGGCAACTTAGTTCGCCGGGTGAACCGCAACCGGAGCAGGGGGCCATAGGGTCAGACATTTGTATCTTGACAATGTGGGGACGAACATGCAGGGTGGCTGCCGTGGCTCGCCAACTCCGTCCGCTTGCGCCGGGACTCCTGTATCACGTGATTGCCCGAGGGAACCAGAGGCGCAAGGTGT